>DATIMX010000001.1:0-2562 GCA_035474935.1 Geodermatophilus sp.
GCGGCCTTGGGCGCTCTGCGCTGGCCGGGCTGTGTCACCGTCACCACAGCCACCGAAGGTATGCCTCTACCAGGCCCACGACCACGTGAACACGTGGTGACACAGCTCTCGTAAGGGTGCCCTTACCGGCTCGGGCGGTTACGGTGCGCGCCCACGTGCCGCGCGCGACACCTCTCGCGGGGTTGGCGGACGTCCCGGTGGGGGAGGAGCAGGGCATGGCTGGACCCACGCGAGGATTCCTCGGCCGCCGCCGTGAGCGCGACCCCCGGCTGCCGCCCGGGCAGTACGACGTCGGCCGCGACTGGCCGGTGCTGACCGCCGAGCCCACGCCGCGCGTCTCGCCCGAGACCTGGAGCATCACCGTCGACGGCCGGGTGGAGCACCCGACGACGTGGACGTGGGACGAGGCGCACCGGCTGCCGCGCTCGGAGTACCGCGGCGACATCCACTGCGTCACGACCTGGTCGAAGTTCGACACCTGGTTCGCCGGCGTCAGCGTGGACACCCTGCTCGAGGCGGCCCGCCCGACCGCCGACGCGCACTTCGTCGTCGCGACGTCCAAGACCGGCTACACCACCAACCTCCCGCTCGAGGACGTCACCGGCGGCAGGGCGTGGGTGGTGTGGGAGTACGACGGCGGCCCGCTGCCCGTCGAGCACGGCGGCCCGGTGCGGCTGCTGGTCCCGCACCTGTACTTCTGGAAGAGCGCCAAGTGGGTCACCCGGCTGACGCTGCTGCAGCGCGACCAGCCCGGCTTCTGGGAGCAGAACGGCTACCACGACCGCGGCGACCCCTGGCGCGAGCAGCGGTACCAGGGTGACTGACGAAGGACCCCCGGAAGGACCTCGCTGCCCCCCACCGTGGAAGGACCCTCCTGCCCCCCACCGTTCGCAAGCTCGCGGCGGGGCCCTGCAGGAGGGCCGGCGGCGGGACCCTGCACCGAGGCCGTCGGACCCCTCGCAGGCTCGGGGCGAGCGTCGGGACGGGGCCGGACGGGGCTGGCGCACGGCCACGGTCGCGGGTGTCCGGCGACCGGTGCCCGGGGCCGTGGAGCTGCGCCTCGACGTCCCCGACCGGGTGCAGCACCTGGCCGGCCAGCACTACGTCGTCCGGCTGACCGCCGAGGACGGCTACACGGCGCAGCGGTCCTACTCGGTGGCCTCCGCGCCGGGCGAGCCCCAGGTGGAGCTGTTCGTCGAGCGCCTGGACGACGGGGAGGTCTCCACCTACCTGGCCGACGTCGTCGAGCCCGGCGACCGGTTGGAGGTGCGCGGCCCGATCGGCGGCTGGTTCGTGTGGGACGGCGAGCGGCCGGCGCTGCTGGTCGGCGGCGGCACCGGCGTCGTCCCGCTGGTGGCCATGCTGCGGACCGCCCGCGAGCTCGGCCGCACCGACCTGCTGCGCATCGCCGTCTCCACGCGCACCCTCGCCGCACTGCCCTACGCCGACGAGCTGCTCGAGGCCGGCGCGCTCGTCGTCACCACCCGGGAGCCGGGCGGCGTCCGCCCGGCCGGGCGGCTGACCGCGGCGGACCTGGTGCCGCTGTGCGAACCGGGCCAGACCGCGTACGTGTGCGGGTCGGCCGGGTTCGCCGAGGCGGCCAGTCAGCTGCTCGTCGACCTCGGCGTCCCCACCCCCGACATCCGGGTCGAGCGGTTCGGCGCGAGCGGGTGAACCTGCCCTCCTGAGGCACCCGCCGGCGGGTTCCCCGGGGAGGATGGCGACGTGCACACCGAGGTCTGTCCGGTCGAGGCCGTCGACGACGAGCTCCGGGCGCAGCTGCTCACCTGCTGGACCGACGTGACCAACGCCGGCGGGTCGGTCGGCTTCGTCCCCCCGGTGACGGAGGCCGACCTCGCGCCCTACCTCGACGCGGTCATCGAGCGGGTGCACCAGGGGCGCGAGCTGATCGCGCTGCTGCGTGTCGACGGGGAGGCCGCCGGGTTCGCCGTCCTGTCCCTGCCGGTCAGCCCGCTGCGGCGGCACTGGGCCACGGTGCTGCGCGTCCAGGTGCGCCCGGAGCTGCAGGGCAAGGGCCTCGGGCGGGTGCTGATGACCGGGGTGCACGACATCGCCCGGAAGCGGGGGCTGGAGTTCCTCCACCTCACCGCGCGCGGCGGCACCGGCCTGGAGGCGTTCTACCAGGAGCTCGGGTATCGGGAGTTCGGCCGGATGCCGGGGGCGATCCGCGTGGCGCCCGGCGACGACCGCGACGAGCTGCACCTCACCTGCCGGCTGTGATGACGCGGTGTCCGTCGGCCTGACCCCCGCCCCGGCCCGCTCCCCGCTCGCAGAGCTCGCAGGTGCTCGCGCTCACGACCGCGCGGTGACGGTGCCGCGGTGCACGGTCCGACGGTGGCGCCGCCCGGCAACGCCACCGAGCGGGCCTTCCTGGAGCGGGGGGCCGAGGTCGCGAGCACTCACTGGGACCCGCCGGCCGGTCGCCGGTTGTCCCGCCGGACCTCCACCCCTGCTCACACGAGGAAGCAGGGGTGGAGGTCCGGAGGCGGTGTTGCACCCACCGCGGACCGATCCCCCCGCCCACCGGTCGTCGCGGGGGGG
>DATIMX010000002.1:0-13910 GCA_035474935.1 Geodermatophilus sp.
CTTGTGCCGGTACATGTCGGCGTCGGAGGCGCGCAGCAGCGCGTCGGCGCTGCCCGATCCGCCGTTGTGGACGGCGACGCCCACGCTGGTGCCGACGGCGACGCCGGCGCCCTCGAGGCGGAAGGGCTCGTCGAAGCAGCCCAGCACACGGGCGACGACGCGGCCGGCGTCCTCCGGCCGGGCGAGAACGGGCAGCAGGACGGCGAACTCGTCGCCGCTGAGCCGGCCGACCAGGTCGCCGGGGCGGATCGCGGCCCGCAGCCGGGCGGCCACCTGACGCAGCAGCTCGTCACCGGCGGCGTGGCCGAGCGAGTCGTTGACCGCCTTGAAGCGGTCGAGATCGCAGAAGAGCACGCCGACGTGCTGGTCGGCGGGCGTGGTGGCCAGCGCCTCACCGAGCCGTTCGAGGAAGAGCACCCGGTTGGGCAGCCCGGTGAGCGCGTCGTGGGTGGCCTGGTGTCGCACGGTCTCGAGCAGGCGGGCCCGCTGGAGTGCGGTCGCGGCCTGGTCGCCGACACCGCGCAGACGGTGCAGGACGTCGCCGGCGAGGACCTCGGGGGCCCGCCCCGCCGGCCAGCTCGCGGTGGCCACGCCGAGGAAGGTGCGACCGGCCACGACCGGGACGGCGACGACGTCGGTGAGCTCCAGGGCCCGGAGCAGCCGCTCCAGGACGGGGCTGCTCGACTCGGGCCGCAGGAAGCGCGGCTCCCGGTCGGTCAGCATCCCGACCAGCTCCGGGACGTCCTCGGCGTGGAGGGGCGTGCCGTACATCAGCTGCTGGTGCTCCTCCACGGGGTCCACGTGGGCGGCCGTGCGCAGGCAGCCCTCCGCGGGGTCCCAGAGCATCACCGCGGCGCTGTCGCAGCCGACGACCCGGGGCAGTGCCTCGGCGACCACCGCGCAGACGTCGACGGCCTCGGTGGCGCCGGACAGCCCGTGGGCCAGGGTGAGCAGCGTCCCGGCGCGGTCGGCCTCCTGCCGGGAGCTCTCCAGCGCCATGAGCAGGTCGAGGGCGGCCGCGGCGTAGCCGGCGTAGGCGCCGAGCATCTGGCGTTCGTGCTCGAGGCCGCTGTCGCCGGGCCGGTAGACCGTGGCCAGCCGGCCGTGCACCCGGCGGGCGGAGGCGACGTCGACCGCGACGACGTTCGGGCCCGGGTCGGCGCCGGCCAGCAGCGTGGCCGCGAGGGCGTCGACCTGGTGCTGCGGCAGGCCGGCGCTGCGCACGAGCGCGGGACCGCCCGCGGGGTCGGCCACGGCGAGCAGCCAGCCCGGGGCGAGCACCGCCTCGGCGGCCTTCTCGATGATCCGCTGGAGGACGGTCTCGACGTCCTCGCTGGCGACCAGGTCGGCAGCGGCCGACTGCAGGATCCGCAGCTGCTCGCGGAGGGCGAGCAGCTCGGCGACGTCGTCGTCGCTGCGGCGGCGTCCGCCCAACCGGCGGCGGCGCTCCCAGGTGAGGTGGTAGACGCAGACCGGGTGGCCGTCGGACTCGCACTCGAGGTGCGCGAGCTCGGCCGGGGGGAGACCGAAGATCGTCGGCACCATGCCGATGAGGCCCTGCGCGTACTCGCAGTCCAGGCGGGAGTGCTCGTAGCCGTCGCGCAGCCGGTAGCTCAGCGTCGCGTGCGTGGCGCCGGACTCGACCACCCGCATCGTCGAGGTCGTGGAGAACTTGGCGACGGCGCGCGGCAGCTGGCGGTACACCTGGCGCGGCGACCCCATCGCGCGGACGAGCAGCACCAGGGCCGGGGTCAGGCCGAGCGCGAGGGCCTCGCGGCCGACGCGGAACATGGTCTGCCGGTCGCCGAGCACCTCGGTGGCGGCGGTGAACAGCCTGATCCGGGTGTCGTAGCTGGTCCAGTGCGACGGCAGCTCGAGCTCGGCCGCGGTGAAGGGCACGCCGGCACGGCGCAGCACCTCCGCGACCGCGTCCTCCCCGCCCTGCCGGCGGACGTAGTTGAGCAGCAGACCGGTGGTGGCGCCGGACGTCTCCCGGGCCTCGGACACCGCGGAGCCGCTCACCTGGGGCCACCCGATCTGCTCACGCCCGTCCCATCGGCAGGACGGAGCCCGGGGTTGAACGGGTACACCCCATGGGGGGAGGGCGCAGCCGGGCTTCCATCGGATACCCAAGGGGGGTATGGTGTGCGCCGTCGAGAACGCCCGTCCCCGACGGCCGACCCGAGGAGGCGACTCCCATGACGACGATCCCGCACGACCACGCGCCACAGGCACACGAGATGCACGCCCACGGGCACCGCCATGGCCCCGGCTCCGTGCCCTGGGCCATGGCGGTGACGGCCACGCTGCACTGCCTCACCGGCTGCGCCATCGGCGAGGTGCTCGGCATGGTGATCGGCACGTCGGTCGGACTGTCCGACTGGGCCACGGTCGCGCTCGCGGTCGCCCTGGCCTTCGTCTTCGGCTACGCGCTGACGATGCGCGGGGTGCTGCGCGCAGGAGTGCCCTTCCGGCAGGCGCTGCGAGTGGCACTGGCCGCCGACACGATCTCCATCGCCGTCATGGAGGTCGTCGACAACGCCGTGGTTCTGTCGGTTCCCGGCGCCATGGAGGCCGGCATCTCCACCGCCCTGTTCTGGCTCGCCCTCGCGGGTGCGCTGGCGGTCGCCTTCGTGGTGACCCTGCCGATCAACCGGGCGATGATGAGCCGCGGTCGGGGACACGCCGTCGTCCACGGCCTGCACGGGTGAAGGCTCCCCGGACAGCAAGCGACCCCGGTCTCCACGAGGAGGCCGGGGTCGCGCGTCGTCGGGAACGGCTCAGCGGGTGAACCCGCTGCTGTTCGCCATGGTCAGCAGCTCGTCGCGCATCGCCGGGCTGCTGGTGCGCGCGAGGGCGCGGTCGAGCGCCCGACGCGTCCGCGCCGCCTGCCGACGCCGCCGCCAGCTGGAGGTCACGCTGTTCATGACTCGTTGCCTTCTTCCGGTCTCGTGAGGTCTACACCTTGAGCAAGGCAGGTGCACCCCACACTATTCCGAAGAAACTCAGGCGACCTGCGTGACACAGCGATGATCCGTCACCCCGGAGGGTGACGTCGCCCTCAGCCCACGGCAAGCAGCAGGACCCGTCCTCCCCACCCCTCGCGAGCTCGGGACGGGAAGGTCCTCCGTCAGTCGATGCCGAGCTCCCGGCGCGCCGCCGCCCGGGCCGCCTGCGGCTCGTCGGTCAGCAGCGCCGCCTCCGCGGCCCGCCGGCACGCGTCGGTGTGGACGACGGCCAGCCGGGCGCCGACACCGGCGATCGACGAGGCCGCACACGACAGCGAGGTGACGCCGAGGCCGACGAGGACGCAGGCCAGCAGCGGGTCGGCAGCGGCCTCCCCGCAGACGCCGACCGGCTTCCCGGTACGGCGGCCGGCCTCGGCGGTGAGCTGCACCAGGGCCAGCAGCGCCGGCTGCCACGGGTCGGTGAGATCGGCGAGGTCGGCCGAGAGCCGGTCGGCGGCCAGCGTGTACTGCGAGAGGTCGTTGGTGCCGATCGACAGGAAGTCCACGTGCCGCAGCAGCCGCTCGGCCATCAGCGCCGCCGAGGGCACCTCGATCATCACGCCGGGGGTCAGCCCGCGGGCGCGCACGCGCGCGGCGAAGTCCGCGGCCTCGGCGACGGTGGCCACCATCGGCGCCATCACCCAGGGCTCGGCGCCGGCCCGGCGGGCGCCCTCGGCGATCGCGTCCAGCTGCCGCTCCAGCAGGCCGGGGTCGCGGCGGGCGACGCGCAGCCCGCGGACGCCCAGCGCCGGGTTCTCCTCGTCGGGCATCGTGGCGAAGGCCAGCGGCTTGTCCGACCCGGCGTCCAGCGTGCGGACGACGACCCGCTGGCCGGGGAAGGCCTCGAACACCTCGGCGTACCCCGCCGCCTGCTCCTCCACCGAGGGCTCCTCGGCCCGGCTGAGGAAGGCCAGCTCGGTGCGCAGCAGCCCGACGCCCTCGGCGTGCTTGGCCGCCGCGCCCCGCGCCCCCGCGCCGTCCTGCACGTTGGCCAGCACCTTGACCTCGAGGCCGTCGCGGGTGCGGCCCGGGCCGGTGTACCCGGCCAGCGACGCGGCGGCGGCCTGCGCGGCCGCCACGCGGGCGCGGGCGTCCTCGGGGTCCGGGTCGACGGTGACCGTGCCGCGCTCGCCGTCGAGCAGCACGGTGGCGCCCTCCGGGACGTCGCCCAGGCCGCCGACGGCCACCACGCAGGGCAGCCCGAGCTGGCGGGCGATGATCGCGGTGTGGCTGGTCGTGCCACCCAGCCGGGTGGCCAGGCCGGTGATGCGGGTGGGGTCCAGCCCCGCGGTGTCGGCCGGCGCGAGGTCCTCGGCCAGCAGCACCGAGGGCTGCTCCGGGCTCGGGACGCCGGGCTCCCCCTGACCGGTCAGCTGGGCGACGATCCGGTCGCGGACGTCCCGGACGTCGGTCACCCGCTCGGCCATGAGCCCGCCCAGGCTGGTGAAGAGGTCGACGAACTCCTGCGCGGCCTGCACGGTGGCGACGGCGGCGGGCGTGCCGGAGTCGATCCGCTGCTCGACCGCCGAGAGCAGGCCGCGGTCGCGGGCCAGGCCGGCGGTGGTGGCCAGCACCTCCGCGCTCACCCCGGTCGCCGCGCTCGCGCGCTCGGTGAGCCGGTCGGCCACCACGCCGGCCGCTGCCGCGAAGCGCTCCTTCTCCCCCGCGCGCTCCTCCTCGGCGACCACGACGCCGTCGTCGGTGGGCAGCTGGACCGCGCCCGAGGGCCGGACGACCGGGCCCCAGGCCACCCCGGGGACGACGGGCGTGCCGGGCAGCACCACCGGGCCGGTGGTCGACGGAACGGCGGTTCCGGGAGCGTGGGTGGTCATGGCTACCTCGCACGGGTCGGTGGTGCAGGCCGGGGGGACTCTGGCGTCCGGATATGACAAGAGTCACGAATGGGTGTTGACTTGTCAACGGATCGGACGTAGAACAACAGCAACACAACACCAAGCCAACACAAACGGGCAACCGTTGTGTGCTACGGCAGGGAGGCGGGCCGTGTACGCGGAGGAGCGTCAGCAGGCGATCGCCGGTCTCGTCGCCGACCGCGGCCGGGTCGCGGTGACCGCGCTCGCCGAGGAGTTCGGCGTCACCACCGAGACCGTGCGCCGCGACCTCGCCGCCCTCGAGCGTGCCGGGATGCTGCGCCGCGTGCACGGCGGAGCCGTCCCGGCCGGCTCGCTCACCTACGTGGAGACCGCGCTCGGCGAGCGGCACGGCACCCGCAGCGAGCAGAAGCGGAAGATCGCCGCGGCCGCGCTCGACCTCCTGCCCGGTCCCGACGGCAGCCTGCTGCTCGACGGCGGCAGCTCCACCGCCGCCCTCGCCGAGATCCTCCCCGGCGACCGCCGGCTGCTGGTCGCCACCCACTCGGTGCCGATCGCCGCCCGGCTGGCCGCCGCTCCGCGGGTGGACCTGCACGTGCTCGGTGGCCGGGTCCGCGGGATCACCCAGTGCGCCGTCGGCGAGCGGACCGTCGCCACCCTCGCCGACCTGCGCGTCGACGTCGTGTTCCTGGGCGCCAACGGCATCACCCCCGAGCACGGGTTCACCACCCCCGACGAGGCGGAGGCCTCGGTGAAGCGGGCGATGATCCGGGCCGGGCAGAAGGTGGTCGTGCTGGCCGACAGCAGCAAGCTCGGCCGCGAGCACCTGGTCCGATTCGCGACGCCGGCCGACGTCGACGTCCTGGTCACCGACGCCGAGGCCGCACCGGCCGACCTCGCCCGTCTCGACGACGCCGGGATCGAGGTCGTGGTCGCATGAAGGGGCTCGTTGTCACCCTCACCGCCAACCCCAGCCTGGACCGGACGCTCTCGCTGCCCGGCCCGCTGGTGCGTGGCGGCGTGGCCCGCCTGGCGCCGAGCTCCACCGAGCCCGGCGGCAAGGGCGTGAACGTCGCCCGCGCGGTCGCCGTCGCCGGCGGGGACGTCGTCACCGTGCTGCCCGCGGCCGACGACGACCCGATCGTGCGGGCGCTGCGCGGGTTGGACCTGCCGATGGCCACGGTTCCGATCGCCACGCCGGTGCGCACCAACTACACGCTGGCCGAGCCCGACGGCACGACCACCAAGCTCAACGAGCCGGGGGCCCCGCTGGACGAGGAGGCCCGGGGAGCGCTGACGATCGCGATGCACCAGCACGCCGAGGGTGCCAGCTGGGTGGTGCTCTCCGGCTCGCTGCCGCCGGGCACGCCGCTGGACTGGTACGCCGACCTGGTCCGCTCGCTGCGCGACACCGGCGCGAAGATCGCCGTCGACACGTCCGAGGCGCCGCTGCTGGCCCTGCTGGCCGCCGGCCCGGACGCCGCGCCGGACCTGCTCAAACCCAACTCCGAGGAGCTCGCCCAGCTCTCCGGCGTCCCCGAGGCCCACCTCACCGCCAACCGCGCCACCGCGCTGGCCGCCGTCGACACACTGCACGCGCGCGGCGTGGCCGAGGTGCTGCTGACCCTCGGTGCCGACGGTGCGCTGCTGTCCTGCGCCGAGGGCGTCTGGGCGGCCACCCCGCCGCGGATCGTCGTCCGCAGCACCGTCGGCGCCGGCGACTGCAGCCTGGCCGGCCACGTGCTGGCCGACCTGGCCGGCGGCGGGCCGGCCGAGCGGCTGCGCAGCGCGGTCGCGTACGGCGCGGCCAGCGCCTCCCTGCCCGGCTCCGCCGTCCCCACCCCCGAGCAGGTGGCCGCCCTCGACGTCGAGGTCGTCACCGTCCGGACCGAGGGCCTGCCCAGCAGCACCACCGCACCGCGCACCATCGTCCCGGCCGCCGGCCGCGACGTCTGACGCCTCACGAGTAGGTGAGCCATGCCCGACCTCATCACCCCTGACCTGGTGGCGCTCGACGCCGACCTGGGGTCCGACAAGAGCACGGTCGTCCGTCGGCTCGCCGGCCTCGTCGCCGGCGCCGGGCGGGCCACCGGCGCCGACGGCCTGGCCGACGACGCCCTCGCCCGAGAGGCGCAGGCGGCCACCGGACTGCCCGGCGGCATCGCCATCCCGCACTGCCGCTCGGCCGCGGTCACCGAGGCCTCGCTGGCCTTCGCCCGGCTGGACCCGAAGGTCGACTTCGGCGCCCCCGACGGCCCGGCCGACCTGGTCTTCCTCATCGCCGCGCCGGCGCACGGCGACGCCGACCACCTCACGCTGCTGACCGCCCTGGCGCGGGCACTGGTGCGGTCGGACTTCGTGGCGTCGCTGCGCGCGGCCGGCTCCGCCGACGAGGTCGTCCGGCTGGTGCAGGAGGTCGTCTCCCCGGAGCCGGCTCCCGCCGCCGCCTCCGGTGCCACGAGCGCCGCCACCACGCCCGCGGCCCCCGCCGCCGCGGCGCCGGCCGCGGGCGACGGCGCCGGTGCCCGCCGCAGCGTCGTGGTCGTCAGCGCCTGCCCGACCGGCATCGCGCACACCTACATGGCCGCCGACAAGCTGACGGCCGCCGGCCAAGAGGCCGGCATCGACGTACACGTGGAGACCCAGGGCTCCTCGGGCTCGACGCCGCTGGACCCGGCCGTCATCCGCGCCGCCGACGCGGTCATCTTCGCCGTGGACGTCGGCGTGAAGGACCGGGAGCGCTTCGCCGGCAAGCCGGTCGTCCAGTCGGGTACCAAGCGGGCGATCAACGAACCCGACGTGATGCTCCGCGAGGCGCTCGCCGCCGCCGACGACCCGAACGCCCGCCGCGTGCCGGGCAGCGCCGGTGCCGACGAGCCCGCCGCCGCGGCCGGCAAGCCGAGCACCGGTGCGGAGATCCGCCGCTGGCTGCTGACCGGCGTCAGCTACATGATCCCGTTCGTCGCCGCGGGTGGTCTGCTCATCGCTCTGGGCTTCCTCCTCGCGGGGTACCCGATCGCGAACACCAACCCCGACTCCGGCAACTCGTGGGCCCAGGACTGGGTCCTCAACAACTCGCTGTTCGACCTGCCGACGAGCAGCGTGGCCAGCCTGAACGGCGGGCTGGCCGGCTATCTCGGAGCGGTGCTGTTCCTGCTGGGGAGCCTCGCGTTCAGCTTCCTGGTGCCGGCGCTGGCGGGGTACATCGCCTATGCGATCGCCGACCGGCCGGGCATCGCGCCCGGCTTCACCGTGGGGCTGGTCGCCACCACCGTCGGCGCCGGCTTCATCGGCGGCCTCGTCGGCGGCGTCATCGCCGGCTTCGCGGCGTTGTGGATCAGCCGGCTGAAGGTACCGACGTTCATGCGCGGCCTCATGCCGGTCGTGATCATCCCGCTGGGTGCGACGCTGATCGCCGGTGGCCTGATGGCCATCGTGCTCGGCCGTCCGCTCGCCGCAGCGATCACCGGGCTGACCAACTGGCTCAACGGCCTGACCGGCACCTCGGCGCTGCTGCTCGGGGTCCTGCTCGGCCTGATGATGGCCTTCGACATGGGCGGCCCGGTCAACAAGGCCGCGTACGCCTTCGCCACCGCCGGGCTGGCCAGCTACATCGCCGACCCGAGCACCAACACCGGCCCGTTGGTGATCATGGCGACGGTCATGGGCGCGGGCATGGTGCCCCCGATCGCACTGTCCCTGGCCACCTTCATCCGGCCGAAGCTCTTCACCCCCGCCGAGCGGGAGCAGGGCAAGGCCGCCTGGCTGCTCGGCCTGGCCTTCATCACCGAGGGTGCGATCCCCTTCGCCGCGGCCGACCCCCTGCGGGTCATCCCGTCGATCATGCTCGGTGGGGCGACCACCGGCGGGATCATCGCCGCCGCCGGCGTGCAGGCGCAGGCTCCCCACGGCGGGATCTTCGTCTTCTTCGCGATCAGCGGGTTCCTGATCTGGCTGCTCGCGATCCTGATCGGCGCCGTCATCGGCGCGGTCGCGGTGTCGATCGCCAAGAGCATCGGCCGGCCGAAGGTCGAGGCCGTCCCCGAGGACGCCGTCGACATGGCGCACGCCCACGCCGCCGCCCCGGTCACCCAGCCGGTTCGCGCCTGAACCAGCAGGCTGTAGCCGACCGCACGCCCCCGAAGCAAGGGAGAGACCCCATGCCCAGTCAGACCGTCACCGTCGGCTCCCGGGTCGGGCTGCACGCCCGGCCGGCGGCCCTCATCGCCGAGGCCGTCGGCAAGGCCGGAGTGCCGGTCACGCTGGCCACGCCCGGGGGCAACCCGGTGGACGCCGGGTCGCCGCTGATGATCATGACGCTCGGCGCGAAGCAGGGGACGGAGGTCGTCGTGAGCAGCGACGACGCCGGCGTCCTCGAGCAGATCGCGGGCCTGGTCGCCCAGGACCTCGACGCCGAGTAGTCGAAGGACCCTCCTGCTCCCCACCGCTCGCACGATCGCGGCGGGACCCTGCAGGAGGGCCGGACCGCCGGCCTCGTGGCCGCACAGACGACGGCGCCCGTCCCCTGCAGAAGGGGGCGGGCGCCGTCCTGGTGAGGTGCTGGAAGGGCCCCCTCGCAGGACCCCGCCGCGAGGGGGCCCTTTCTCAGGTCTGGTCGGGGCGGGAGACGTCGCCGCGCCAGGCGCCGGTCTCGGTGCCGCGGCTCTCGATGAACTCCTTGAACCGCTTGGCGTCGGCCTTGACCTGCCGGTCGTCGAAGCCCAGCACCGCGCCGGCCTTCTCCGCGATGCCGGTCGGCTCCCAGTCGATCTGGATCATCACGCGGGTCTTGTTGTCGTCGAGGCGGTGGAAGGTGACCACGCCGGCGTGCTTGGCCTCGCCGCCGGTGCTGGTCCAGGCCACCCGCTCCTCGGGGTGCTGCTCGGTGATCTCCGCGTCGAACTCCCGCTTGACACCGTCGATGTTGGTCACCCAGTGGGTGCGCGTGTCGTCGAGCTGCGTGATCCGCTCGACCCCGCCCATGAACTTCGGGAAGGACTCGAACTGCGTCCACTGGTCGTAGGCGACCCGGATGGGGACGTCGACGTCGACGGATTCCTGCACGCTGGCCACGTTGGCCTCCTCTGCTCGGGGTCCTCGGATGGAGTCGCCCTACCCGGCGTCTCCGCGCAGGACACCTGCCCCACCCCGGTCACAGCAGCGCGGCTGCGACGCTCCCCCGCACCGGGCGGCCGCGCAGCAGGAGCACCTGCGCCAGGTGGTAGGCGTCGGGCTGCCCCTCCCAGGTGCCCGTGGCGACCGCGCCCTCCGGCGTCAGCTCGTGACGCCAGCTACCGGTCGCCGGGTCGGCGAAGCGGGCCTCGCCGTGCGCCCACCAGTGCTCGGCCAGGCGCCGGTAGGAGGCGTCGCCGGTGACGGCCGCCAGCGCCTCCGCCGCGGCCACCCCCTCGCACAGCACCCAGTGCATGCGCGCGGTCACCACCGGCCGGTCGTCCCAGTCCAGCGTGTACGGGAAGCCGTCGTGCCCGTCGGCGGCCCAGCCGCGCGAGGCGGCCGCGGTGAAGAGCCCCGTGGCGTCGTCGAGCAGCCAGGACGGCGGGTCCGGCGTGACGGCGCGGGCGTGCAGCGCCAGCCGCGACCACTCGAACTGGTGCCCGACCGTGACGCCGTACGGGCGGAACGGGTGCGCCGGCTCGTCGCGGTTGTACCCGGGCAGCGGCTGCCAGTCCGCGGTGAAGTGCTCGGGCAGCCGCCAGTCCCCTTCTCTCGCCCAGCCGTGCACCACCCGCTCCAGGGTGCGCAGCGCCTGCCGGCGCAGCTGCGCGGCCCGCGGGTCGGCGTCGCCCAGGGCGTCGGCGGCGGCGAGGGAGGCCTCCACGCCGTGCATGTTCGCGTTGACGCCGCGGTAGTCCGACAGTCGCGACCAGCCGGCGTCCCACTCCTCGACCGCCAGGCCCGCGGCGTCGTCCCAGAACCGGGTCTGCCAGACCCCGAGCGCCTGGTCGAGCAGCTCCCGGCCGCCGGGCGCACCCGCGGCGGTGGCCGTGGCCCCGGCCAGGACGGCGAAGGCGTGCACGTACGCGGCCTTGGTGTCGTCGGCGGTCGAGGCGTACCAGCCGCCGCGGCCGCCGTCGTGCAGCGGTCCGGCGGCCAGCGCCTCGACCCCGTGCCGGACCAGTTCGTCCCACCCGCTGCGGCCGCTCAGCCGGGCGAGCCCGAAGACGTGCGTCATGCGCGCGACGATCCAGGTCTCCTGGCCGCGCTCGGGCCGCACGCGGCCGTCGTCGCCGAGGTAGCCGAAGCCGCCCTCGGGCAGCCGGGATCGGGCCGCGAACTCCAGCAGCCGGTCGAGGTCGGTCACGTCCACGCTCCCCTCGTCGGCCCTCGTGCAGGGTCCCACCGCGAGCTTGCGAGTGGTGGGGGGCAGGAGGGTCCTCTTTCAGAACGCCAGCGCCGTCCCCGGGTCGGAGAGCAGGGCCCCGACGTCGGCGAGGAACCGGCTGCCCAGCTCCCCGTCGATGATGCGGTGGTCGAACGACAGCGCCAGCTGGGTGACCTGCCGCGGGCGCACCTTCCCCTTGTGCACCCACGGCATCTCGCGGATCGCGCCGAAGGCGAGGATCGCCGACTCCCCGGGGTTCAGGATCGGTGTCCCCGTGTCGACCCCGAAGACGCCGACGTTGGTGATGGTGATCGTGCCACCGGTCATGTCCTCCGGGGCGGTGCGGCCGGCCCGGGCGGTCTCGGTGAGCTCGGCCAGCGCGCCGGCCAGCTCCACCAGCGACAGCCGCCCGGCGTCCTTGACGTTGGGGACGACGAGTCCGCGGGGCGTGGCCGCGGCGATGCCGAGGTTGACCTGCCCGTGGACGACGATCTCCTGCGCCGCCTCGTCCCAGGAGCTGTTGACCATCGGGTGCCTCGCGGCGGCCAGCAGCAGCGCCTTGGCCACGAACAGCAGCGGGCTGACCTTGACCCCGGCGAACTCCGGCCGCGCCGCGATCCGCGACCGCAGCTTGACCATCCGCGTGACGTCGACGGTGAGGAACTCGGTGACGTGCGGCGCGGTGAAGGCGCTGGCCACCATCGCCGCCGCGGTGTGCTTGCGGACCCCCTTGACCGGGATCCGCTGCTCCCCCGCCGTCGGTGCGGCGACCGGCCGCAGCTCGGTCACCGGTGCCGGGCCGGCCGCGGCCGCCTCGACGTCGGCGCGGGTGATCACCCCACCGGCGCCGCTGCCGGTCAGCGCGGTGAGGTCGACACCGAGGTCCTTGGCCAGCTTGCGCACCGGCGGCTTGGCCAGCGGCCGGGGGCGCCGGTGTCCGTGCTCGACCGGGCGGGCGGGCGACGAATCGGCGGAGGCGGCGTCGCCGGCCAGGGCGTGCGCCTCGGCCTGGCGGCCGACCTCGAGCCCACCGTGCCGGACCGGCTTCACCTCGGCGTCGGGAGCGGTGGCCAGCAGCGGCGGCCGGTCGGTGCCCGAGCCGTAGTCGGCCTCGGGCAGGACGACCTGCGGAGCCGTGGCGCGCGCGGGGACGGTGTCGCCGCCGCGCCGGGGGCGACGGCGGGCCTCGGTGTTCCGCGGCCCGTAGCCGACCAGCACCGCCGTCCGCCCGCCGGGCGCCGCGCCACCGATCAACCCCGCAGCGGGCTCGTCGGCTGCCCCACCGCCGCCCTCGGTGGGCGCCGGGACGGCGTCCCCGCCGACGTCGATGGTGATGATCGGCGTCCCGACGTCGACGGTGTCCCCGGCCTCGTGCAGCAGCGCGGTGACCGTGCCCGCGAACGGCGAGGGCAGCTCGACGGCGGCCTTCGCCGTCTCCACCTCGCACAGCGGCTGGTTCACCGTGACCGTGTCGCCCACGGCGACCAGCCACTGCAGGATCTCCCCCTCGGTCAGCCCCTCGCCGACGTCGGGCAGCTTGAACTGCTTGAGCACGCCCATCGTCAGAAACCCATCGCGCGGTCGACGGCGTCGAGCACCCGGTCGAGGTCGGGGAGGTACTCCTCCTCGAGCTTCGACGGCGGGTAGGGCGTGTCGTAGCCGCCCACCCGCAGCACCGGCGCCTCCAGGGAGTGGAAGCAGGCCTCGGTCACCCGCGCGGCGATCTCGGCGCCGAGCCCGAGGGTCACCGGCGCCTCGTGGACGACGACGCAGCGCCCGGTGCGCCGCACCGACTCGAGCACCGGGTCGAGGTCCAGCGGGGAGAGCGTGCGCAGGTCGACGACCTCCAGCGAGCGCCCCTCCTCCGCGGCCGCCTCGGCCGCCTGCAGCGCCGTCTTCACCATCGGGCCGTAGGCCAGCACGGTGACGTCGTCCCCGCCGCGGACCACGCGGGAGGCGAACAGCGGGTCCGGCGTTGCCGCGGTGTCCACCTCGCCCTTGTCCCAGTACCGGCGCTTGGGCTCGAGGAAGACGATCGGGTCGGGGTGCGCGATCGCCTGCTGGATGCCCCAGTAGGCGTCGACCGGGTTGCTGACCGCGACCACCTTGAGCCCGGGCGTGTGCGCGAAGTAGGCCTCGGGGCTCTCGCTGTGGTGCTCCACCGCGCCGATGCCGCCGCCGAAGGGGATCCGGATGACGACCGGCATGGTCAGCTTCCCGCGGGAGCGGGCGTGGATCTTGGCCACCTGGGTGACGATCTGGTTGTAGGCCGGGAAGACGAACCCGTCGAACTGGATCTCGCAGACCGGCCGGTAGCCGCGCATCGCCAGGCCCACGGCGGTGCCGAGGATGCCGGCCTCCGCCAGCGGGGTGTCGACGACGCGGTCCTCGCCGAAGTCCTTCTGCAGGCCGTCGGTGATCCGGAAGACCCCGCCGAGCCGGCCGATGTCCTCACCCATGAGGACGACCGTGGCGTCGTCCTCCATCGCCCGGCGCAGGCCGAGGTTGAGCGCCTTGCCGATGGTCAGCGTCTCGATGCTCATCGCTCGACTCCGCCCTCGTTCCGCTCCTCGGTCGCTGGCGCTCCCTGCGATGCTCGCTCGGGCGTCGTCCTCGCAGTCATCAGTGCCCGCCTCCCTCGAAGCTCGCCTGGTACGCCTCGAACTCGGCCTGCTGCGCGGCCAGGTGCGGCGTCTGCTCGGCGTAGACCTGGTCGAACATCGCCGT
>DATIMX010000003.1:0-2043 GCA_035474935.1 Geodermatophilus sp.
GCCTCCATCAGCGTGCCGAAGGCCCGCCGCTGCGCGTAGGGACCGGTCTGGCCGAAACCAGTCACCCGCAGCATCACCAGCCGCGGGTTGATGGTGAGTAGCTGGTCCGGACCGAGGCCCCACTTCTCCATCACCCCGGGACGGAAGTTCTCCACCAGCACGTCGGCCTCGGCGGCCAGCTGCCGCAGCAGCTCCTGACCCTCGGGCTTGCCGAAGTCCAGCGTCACCGTCCGCTTGTTCCGCGCGATCACCTTCCACCACAGGCCGTGGCCCTCACGGTTCCAGCCGTGGGTGCGGGCCGGATCACCCTTGGGGTGTTCGACCTTGATCACGTCGGCGCCGTAGTCGCCGAGCAGCATCGCGGTGATCGGCGCCGCGTACACCGTGCTCACGTCGAGCACGCGGATGCCGGCCAGCGGGCCGCGCGGCTGCCCGGTCGTGCCGGCAGTCATGTCGGGGGTCAACTGGGTTGTCATGTCTCATCTCCGCGATCGTTGGGATGGGGACCGGCTTGGGGTCACTGCTCTCGGAGCTGCGGCTCGGCGTTGCGCTCAGAGCTGTGGCTGGGTGTCGGTCAGCGCCTGGGGCGCCGGTGCGGGATCCGCTTCAGGGCGCCGGGCTGGCGGGTTCTGCGTGTGACGCGACGTGCGTCACCGTGCCGGGGCGGGGCGTCGCCCGATCCGGTCGATGACGTCGGTCCAGCGGGCGCGCTCGGTGACCGTGAGATCACCGAGTAGCCGGGGAGGTCCGGGGCGCACGCTGATCCCCTGCGCCGCCAGCTGTCCGGCCGTGTCAGGGTCCGTCAGGATCCTGGTGAGGGCGGCGTTGATCCGCGCGATCACCGGAGCGGGCGTCCCCGCGGGCGCGAAGAGCGCGTACCACTGGGTCACGTCGACCCCCTCGACGCCTGCCTCGTGGAGGGTAGGCACGCCGGGCAACAGCGCCACCCGGTCCGGGCCGGCCACGGCCAACGCTCGCAAGCGCCCGGCGGTGATCCACGGATAGGCCGTGAACAGGCTCGAGAACATCAGCTGCGTCGGCCGGGTGACGGTGTCACTCACCGCGGGGGACGAGCCCGGGTAGGTCACGGCGGGCAGGTCGACCCCGGTGGACAGCTTGAACAGCTCCGCAGCGAGCTGCGGTGCGGTCCCTTCTCCCGCGGAGGCATAGGCGTACCGGCCCGGTGCGGCCGCGAGCTGCGCGACGAGCTCCTCCACACCGCCGCCGGCCGCGAGGCCCGGGCCGGCGACCACGACCGTGGGCGAGTAACCGATCAGGCCGACCGGCGCGAAGTCGGTCACGGGGTCGTATGCCAGCCGGTGCAGGGCCGGGTTGATGCCGTGCGTCGCGGTATAGCCCAGCAGCAACGTGTGGCCGTCGGGAACGGCCCGGGCCACATACTCGGCGGCGATCGAGCCGTGTGCCCCGGTGCGGTTGTCCGGGACGACGGCCCGGCCGAGGAGCGGACCGAGGCGGGCGGCGACGGTCCGGGCGATCGCGTCGTTGGCACCGCCGGCGGGGGTCGGAACAATGAGGGTGAGCGGCTGGGAGGGGAACTCCGGCATCGGCGCCGAGTCCGGGGCGGCAGGGCGGCGCGGGGCTTCCGAGAACACGTGGCCGGGCAGGTGGAGGTCGCCTTCCAGGATCTTCCTCGCGGTCCGCAGCAGGGCCGCCCGCCGCACCGTGACGTCGTCGCCCTCCCCGGCGATCTCCACCTCGACGTCGATGCGGCCCTGCGGGTGCAGGACGGCGACCGGGTGCACTCCGGCTCCCATGCGGCCCCGGTGGGCGACGGTGCCGGGCAGGGCGAAGGCGGTGGCCAGCCCGACCGCTCCGGTGACGGCGTGCGAGGCGTGGCAGCGGTGCGGCGTGAAGTACCGCGAGGTCACGCCCGAGTCGCCGTCCCCCGCGCTGACCAGGACCGGCTTGGGGATCACGCTGCCCGACACGTCGCCCAGTCCCATCAGCCGGCCGGCCGCGCGGCGCAGCGCCTCCAGCCGCCGCAGCAGCGCCGGATCGGCGTCGAGCTGGTCCGGGGTCTCG
>DATIMX010000004.1:0-2714 GCA_035474935.1 Geodermatophilus sp.
CGACGGCGTGGTCCACGAGACTCGATGAGCGCCGAGGAGGAGCGGCGCCCGCCGGCGGGGAAGCGCGGGGTCTCCTGGGTCGAGCGTTACCTTCCGGGCGGTGTTCCTGTCCTGATCGGCGCGGCTCCTGATCGGCGCGGCTCCTGATCGGCGCGGCCGACAGCGGGGTCGCCGGCCCACGACCGGGAGATCGTCATGAGCATGCTGATCGCTCGCGCCACCCCGCTGCTGGACCTCCGAGCGATCGCCGTGGCGCTCGCGACCGTGGCAGGTCTCGGGGCCCCGTGGTGAGCGCTGCTCCACGCTGGGCCGGTGAGCGCCCCTGCACCAGAGAGCGGGCGGCGGCACTGGTCGCGGCCGCCTTTCCTCCGCTGCGCGGCCTGCCCGTGGTGCCGCTGGCCGAGGGATGGGACAACAGCGTCCACGTCGTCGGCGACAGGTGGGCCTTCCGGTTCCCCCGTCGGGCGGTGGCACTTCCGGGATTCCGCCGGGAACTGGCTGTTCTGCCGCGGCTGGCTGCACTCGTTCCGCTGCCGGTCCCGGTGCCGGAGTTGGTCGCCGTCGACGACGACCCGGTCGATCCGTGGCCGTTCGCCGGCGCCCGTCTCCTGCCCGGTCGGGAACTGGCCGAGGCCGGCCTCTCCGACGCCGCGCGGACGGCCGCGGCGCGTGCGGTGGGCAGCTTCCTCCGGGCGCTGCACGACGGCCGGACACGAGCGGCCGTGGACGTCGAGCTGCCGGTGGACCCTATGCGCCGGGGAGAGCCGCGGGCTCGCATGGACGACACCCGCGAGCACCTGCGGAGGCTGGTCACGGACGGGATCTGGGCAGGGGATCGGGCCGTCGAGGCCGTTCTGCGCTCGGCCGAGCGGCTGGGCGCACCGACCGGCGACCCGGTCCTGGTCCACGGTGACCTGCACGTGCGGCACCTGCTCCTCGACCAGCAGGGCAACGCCGTCGGGGTCATCGACTGGGGCGACGTCTGCCTGGCCGACCCAGCCGTGGACCTGGCGCTGGCCTACACGGCCTTTGCCGGGCCGGCGCGGGTGGCCTTCTTCCGGGCGTACGGCGAGGTCGACGCCGAGCGGGAGCTGCGGGCCCGCGCGTTGGGCGTTCGGCTGAGCGGATTCCTGGCCGCCTACGCCGCCGCGGTGAACCGTCCCGCGCTGCTCGCCGAAGCCCTCGCCGGGCTGCGCCGAGCGGCCGATCGGCCATCGCGCGACGGGAGGTCCTGACGCGATGTGGGCGCGAGGCGGCGCATTCGGCGTCACGGTTTCCGGCTGGTCATCGGGAGGAGCGCGGCGACATGGCACCGCAGCCTGACGGCACCGACGAGGAGCGCCGCGACCACCAGCTGCAGGAGATCACGGTCGGAGCGCTGGAACCGCACAACGCCGCGATCACCCTCGCGCCGTACGACCCCGACTGGCCTCGGTTGTTCAGCCGCGAGGCCGACCGTCTGCGCGCGGTGCTCGGCAACGAGGCGCTGCGCATCGAGCACGTCGGGTCGACCTCGGTCCCCGGTCTGATGGCCAAGCCCATCATCGACATCCTGCTCGTCGTGCCGGATTCGGCTGACGAGTCGACCTATGTGCCGCATCTGCAGGCCGCCGGCTACGTCCTGCGGATCCGGGAGCCGGAGTGGTTCGAACACCGCATGTTCAGGGGGCCGGACACCAGCATCAACCTGCACGTCTTCAGCTCGGGTGCGGCCGAGGTGCAGCGGATGCTCCGCTTCCGGGACCGACTGCGCGACGACGACGTGGCGCGGGAACGCTACGCGCGCACCAAGTGCGACCTCGCCGAGCGGACCTGGCGGCACGTGCAGGACTACGCCGACGCCAAGACCGCCGTGGTCAACGCGATCCTCGACGATGCGGGGGGCACACCGGCTCCGCGCCCATAGCCGAGCACGGCGTGAGCGACGCTCATCGCTCTGGTCGCCAGCACGGTGCTCGTCTCATCCCCGACGGCAGAGCGGCACGGCGACGCGCCGACACGTTGGTGCGGTCGGTCAGAAGGGCGGCGGGTCGTCGTCGGGCGGTCGCGAGTGGTCGGCTTCCGGTGGGTCGGCTTCCGGTGGGGCGGGTGCCGGTGGCCGCATGCCGGGTGGTCGGGTGGTGCGGGTGATCCCCGACGGGGTGGTGACGTGCAGGGTGCCGTCGGGGTCCATGACGAACCGCCAGCCGCGGGCCAGGGTCTTCAGCCGGTGGTGGGAGCGGCACAGGCAGCACAGGTTGGCGCAGTCGGTGGGCCCGCCGCAGTCGTGCGGGACGACGTGGTCGCGGTCGGCCCAGCCCACCCGCTGTCCGCAGTTGGGAACCGGCAGGCCCGGTCGCGGGTGGTGACGAAGGCGTGCTGGGCGGCGGTGGGGGTGTAGGCCTCGGTCGGCGCCGGCTTCTGCAGCACCGGGCAGCCGCAGTCACGGTCGGGGTGCTGCCGGCAGCCGCGGCGGGCCAGCCGGGCCAGCCGGTCGGGGGTGGTGGTGGCCCGCAGCCGGCCGTCGGGGTCGGTGACCGCCAGGGTCAGCGACCCGCCCTCGGGTGCCCGCAGGGCCAGCGCGCCGAGGCGGGCCAGCAGCTCGCGCACGTGCGCCGCGGTGATCGGCAGCCCGTTGACCGACCCCGGCGTGGTGGCGGTGCCCTCGAGGGCGTCGAGTGCGGCGGTCACGGTCACGTTCGCCGTGATGCCCGGCAGGCCGGAGTCGGCCGGGC
>DATIMX010000005.1:0-3075 GCA_035474935.1 Geodermatophilus sp.
GGGCGTTGCCGTAGTACCGCTGCTCGAGCGGGATGGAGCCGCGGCGCAGCAGGTCCTTGCCGCGCATGCCGTCGGGCAGCCTCGCCGACAGCGCGCCCAGCGCCCGGCGGATGCCCCCCGGCAGCCGGTCGAACGCCGCCAGCGACAGCGGCTCGCGGTAGATGTTGTAGCCGCCGAACAGCTCGTCGGCGCCCTCGCCGGAGAGCACCACCTTCACGTGCTTGCGGGCCTCGCGGGCGACGAAGTGCAGCGGCACGAGCGCGGGGTCGGCGACCGGGTCGTCGAGGTACCACACGACCAGCGGGATCGACTCGGCGAACTCCTCGGGCGTGACCACCTTGGTCACGTGCTCGACGCCGATCGCGGCCGCGGACTCGGCGGCGACGTCGATCTCCGAGTAGCCCTCGCGCTCGAAGCCGACCGTGAAGGTCATGAGGTCGGGGTTGTACCGCTTGGCCAGCGCGGCGATCGCGGTCGAGTCGATGCCGCCGGAGAGGAACGAGCCGACGGTGACGTCGGCGCGCATGTGCACCCGCACCGAGTCGTCGAGCACCGCGGCGATGCGGTCGTAGAGGCCCTGCTGCTCGTCGGCGGCGACCGGCCGGACGGGGAAGGTCGGGTGGAAGTAGCGGCTGGTGTGCAGCTCGCCGTCCACCACGGTGAAGCTCGTGCCGCTCTCGATCCGCCGGATGCCGCGGTGCAGCGTCGCCGGCTCGGGCACGTACTGCAGCGTCAGGTAGTGCTGCAGCGAGGCGGAGTCCACGCCGCCGGCGGCGTCGCTGCCGCCGAGCATCTCCAGCAGCGCCTTCTTCTCGGAGCTGAAGACCAGTGCGCCGTCGGCGAGGCGGGCCGTGAACAGCGGCTTGATGCCGAAGGGGTCGCGCGCGCCGAACGCCGTCCCGGTCTGCGTGTCCCAGATGACGAACGCGAACATGCCGCGCAGCCGCCGGACGACGTCCTGACCCCAGTAGTGGTAGCCGGCGACGATCGCCTCGGTGTCGCCCTCGGTGGCCAACTGCGCGCCCAGCGCCGCGAGCTCCTCGCGCAGCTCGACGTAGTTGTAGATCTCGCCGTTGAAGACGATCCGGTAGCGGCCGTCGGCGTAGGGCATCGGCTGGTGGCTGTGCTCGATGTCGATGAAGGCCAGCCGGTTGAAGCCGAAGGCGACCCGCGCGTCGTTCCAGACCTGGGTCTCGTCGGGGCCGCGGTGGCGCAGGCAGTGCAGCGCCTCGTGCACCTCCTTCACGCGGGTGTCGTCGACGCGGTCGGCGTCGGTGGACAGGTAGGCGAGCAGGCCGCACATGGGCGTTGTTCTCCGGGGGTCATGGTGTGCCGGCGGAGTGGCCGCGGCAGGGTCAGACGCGAG
Source organism: Geodermatophilus sp. (assembly GCA_035474935.1). Taxonomy (GTDB): domain Bacteria; phylum Actinomycetota; class Actinomycetes; order Mycobacteriales; family Geodermatophilaceae; genus Geodermatophilus. The sequence goes on from DATIMX010000005.1 coordinate 1,367, forward strand.
CGCCGGCGCGGGTCTTGCGCGTGGCGTTGCGCTCGGCCACGAAGGACAGGATCGGAACGGTGCCTGCCACCAGGGTGAGAACCGTGCCGCGCAACGTCCAGGAGGCGCGCAGGGCGAGGTCGCAGGCGGTCAAGAAGAAGATGAAGTAGAGCCAGCCGTGCAGCGTGCCGATGAGGGCGACCGGCTCGTCCATGCCGGCCAGGTACTTCAGCGGTACGGCGACCAGGATCAGCGCGATGAGCAGGATGCCGACGATCCAGGCCATCACGCGGTAGCGGGTCAGTGCCGCGGGGACGTCGCGGCCCACCCGGCGGGCGAGCGCGCGGGGCAGCCGGGACGTCGTCGTCGGCTCAGCGGCCATGCTCGGTCCGCTGCTGCAGCGCCCGCTCGTTGAGCTCGGCGAGGTAGGCGTTGTAGGCGGCCAGCTCCGGGTCACCGGTCGTGTCGATGCGCGGCCGCTGGTAGAGGACCAGGTCGGCACCCGGCTCGTCCTCGTCGGGGTCGCGGTTGATCTCCTCGCGGCACATGCGCACGTAGAACCACAGGCCCATGAACCCGTACAGCGGCCACTGCAGCGCGTAACTCCAGTTCACCGCGCCGCCGCCGGCCTCGGCCTTGGACAGCTGCCAGTACCCCAGGAAGAAGGTGGCCACGAACAGGGCGGCCACCACCAGGTGCAGGAGCACCCACTTGGGGGTCAGCAGCCGGGAGAACACGGCCCCGACTGTAACCGGCGGTGCCCGCCGGCAGGGGAGCTCGGTGAGGGGGCTCACCGTGGCCGCCGTCGGGCCTCGACGCCGCCCGGCGCGGGCCGCCGGGCCCTGGGCCGCCGACCCGGGGGGCCGACCCGCCGGTGGGGCGTCTCCGGTGGTCGGCCGCCGTGCGGGGTCGGCTAGTCTCGCCGCAGACTGTGGTCGGCACAGGCGCCGTTCGCCGGAGACCGGCTGACGGCCCGCCGGGGAGACCGTCCGGCGTACCGGACGAGGACGAGGAGGCAGCGAGCAGTGGCTCGAGGCAGCAGGCTCGCGCGGGTCGCCGCGCTCGGTCTCCTGGGGGTGCCGGCCCTGACCGGGTGCACCCCGAACAACGAGTTCTGGCGCTGGGGCTGGCCCGAAGGGGTCACCGACGAGTCGGTAGCCACCCTGGACCTGTGGATCTGGTCGGTCATCGCGGCCCTGATCGTCGGCTTCGGGGTGTGGGGGCTCATCGGCTGGTCGGTCGTCATGCACCGCAAGCGCGGTGACGAGCTGCCCAAGCAGACGGCGTACAACCTGCCGCTGGAGATCGTCTACACGATCATCCCGTTCCTCATCATCGCCGGGCTCTTCTTCTTCACGGTGGTCGTGCAGAACCGGGTGCAGGAGCGCAGCGCCGATCCCGACGTCACCATCGCGGTCAACGCCTTCAAGTGGAACTGGCAGTTCGTGTACCCGGAGACCACCGGGGCCGACGGCGAGCCGGTCAACACGGTCGGCAACAGCGACGAGATCCCGATCCTCGTCCTGCCCACCGACCAGGACATCCGCTTCGAGGTGGCCTCGGCCGACGTCATCCACTCGTTCTGGGTACCGGAGTTCCTCTTCAAGCTCGACGTCATCCCGGGCAACGAGAACGGCCGGGACAACGTCTTCGAGGTGACCATCCGCGAGGAGGGTGCCTTCGTGGGCCGCTGCGCCGAGCTCTGCGGCACCTACCACGCCTACATGAAC
>DATIMX010000006.1:0-3632 GCA_035474935.1 Geodermatophilus sp.
AAGTTCAAGTACGAGTCCGCCCAGAAGGCCCGCGAGGCCCGGCGGAACCAGGCGCTCACCGTCATCAAGGAGATGCGGCTGCGCCTCAAGATCGACCCGCACGACTACGAGACCAAGAAGGGCCACGTCGAGCGCTTCCTGCGGAGCGGCGACAAGGTCAAGATCACCGTGATGTTCCGCGGCCGCGAGCAGTCCCGGCCGGAGATGGGCTACCGGCTGCTGCAGCGGCTGGCCCAGGACGTCTCCGAGCTCGGCGTCGTGGAGAGCAACCCCAAGCAGGACGGCCGCAACATGGTCATGGTGATCGCCCCGCACCGGAACCAGGCCGCGACCGACGGCGCCCGCCGGCAGGCCAAGGCCGACAGGGCCGCCGAGGGGCAGGCCCCGCGGGCCTGACCGGCCGCAGCAGGACCGCACCACCAGACGCACCGGCGTCGTGACCGGAGGACGTCGCGGCAGCTACCGAGCTGCCGCGACGTCGACGTGCCACGACGCCGCCACACACGAACGAGGACCGAGGACATGCCGAAGCAGAAGACGCACAAGGGCACCGCGAAGCGAGTGCGCGTGACGGGCAGCGGGAAGCTCATGCGCGAGCAGGCCAACAACCAGCACAAGTTCGAGCACAAGTCCTCGCGTCGTAAGCGTCGGCTCGACCAGGACCAGGTCATCTCCCCGGCCGACACCAAGAGCCTCAAGAAGCTGCTCGGGCTCTGAGCGCCCCCTAGACGAGAAGGAGCCCTTCCGTGGCACGCGTGAAGCGGGCGGTCAACGCCCAGAAGAAGCGTCGGACGGTCCTCGAGGCCGCCAGCGGCTACCGGGGCCAGCGGTCCCGGCTGTACAGCAAGGCCAAGGAGCAGCTGCTCCACTCGGCCACCTACCAGTACCGCGACCGCAAGGTCCGCAAGGGTGACTTCCGCAAGCTGTGGATCACCCGCATCAACGCCGCGGCCCGGCAGAACGACATGACCTACAACCGGTTCATGCAGGGCCTCAAGCTCGCCGGCATCGAGCTCGACCGCCGCGTGCTCGCGGAGCTGGCCGTCAACGAGCCGGCCGCCTTCGCCGCGCTGGTGGAGACCTCGCGCGCCGCCGTCGCCGCCGTCCCGGCCGGCGGTCAGGCCGCCTGAGCCCGGCCAGCAGCACCCGCGACGCCGCCGGCGTCCGGCCCACGACGGGCCGGCGCCGGCGGCGTCGTCGTGTGCAGGGGTCCCTGCCTCCCGCCGAGTTCGCGTGATCTCGGCGCGCAGGACCCCGGTGGCGTCGAAATCGCGTGATCTCACCCCAGCAGGAGGACGACGAACGGTGACCGAACCGCTGACCGAGCGCTCCGCGCGGGTGGCGGCCGCACGCAAGCTGACCCGGCGGGCCGGCCGCGACGCCGCGGGGCTGTTCCTCGCCGAGGGCCGGCAGGCCGTCGCGGAGGCGCTGGCCGACCCGGCCGGGGTCCGCGAGGTGTTCGCCACCGAGACCGCCGCCGCCGCGCACTGCGACCTGCTCGCGGCCGCGCCGGTGCCGGTGCGGCTCGTGACCGAGAGGGCGGCCGCGTCGCTGTCGGAGACGGTCACCCCGCAGGGCCTGGTCGCGGTCTGCGCGCTGCGCGACGTGCCGGCCGACGCCCTGGTGGACGCACCGCCGCCCCTCACCGTGGCGCTCGCCGAGCTGGCCGACCCGGGCAACGCCGGAACCGTGCTGCGCACCGCGGACGCGTGCGGCGCCGGGGCCGTGGTCTTCGGCGCGGGGTCGGCCGACCCGTACGGCGGCAAGGCGGTGCGCTCGAGCGCCGGCAGCCTCTTCCACGTCGACGTCGTCCGGGGGGCGCCACTGCCCGAGCTGCTGCCGCGGCTGCAGGCCGCCGGTGTCACCGTGTTCGCCGCCGACGGTGGGGGAGAGGCAGCCCTCGACGAGCTGGGTCCCGAGCTCGCCGGCCCGGTGCTGTGGCTGTTCGGCAACGAGGCCCGCGGCGTGCCCGCCGACCTGGCCGCGCTGGCCGACGCCCGGGTGCGCATCCCGATGCGCGGGCGCGCCGAGAGCCTCAACCTGGCCGCCGCCGCGGCGATCTGCCTCTACACCACCCAGCTCGCCCAGTAGGAGGACCCCGTCCTCCGCACCCTCCGCACGCTCAGGGCCGGGCCCCTGGGGCGGGGCCAGGTGATTCAGCGCGGATGCGCGGCTCAGCCCGGAGCGGGGCCGTCGACGTTGACCACCGGCGGACCGGTGCCGCCGCGGACGACGACGATGGCCGACTGCTCGTCCGTGGGGTTGCCCTCGCGGTGGATGGCGTGCGGAGGCACGTACAGGAAGTCGCCCGCGCCGGCGTCGAGCACCTCCCGCCCCCCGGCGCCGAACTCCATCCGCAACGCGCCGGACAGGACGTAGATCGTCGACTCGTGCTCGCCGTGGTGGTGCCAGCCCGAGACGGCGCCGGCCTCGGTGGTGACGTAGCCGGCCCACATGCTCCCCGTGTCCAGCGCCTGCTCGCGGTGCATCCCGGATGTCGGCTGTCCCTGGGTCCGCTCCTCGGGCCGGACCAGCCGCACCGCAGCGTCCTCGTCCATGACGCCTCCGTCCGATCGGGGCGAGCAGAGGATCCCGCGTCGGCACGCCGGACTCAACTCGCGCTCGCACCAGGCCCGTGCCGTCAGAGCCGCTCCGAGGGGCCGCCCACCAGGCCGATCCGGCCCCGCCGTCCCCCGCGGAGCTGCTGGACCGCGCCGGCGAGGTGGAACGCCGGTTCAGCCGACTGGCCGCGTCCGGGTCGCGTACATCCGCATGTCGGCCGAGTGCAGCAGCGCCGGGAAGTCGGCGCCGTCCTCGGGCCAGACGCTGACCCCCACGCTCGCCCGGACGACGACCGGCTGATCACCCAGCGCCACCGGGCGGGCCACCGCCGCAGCGAGCTCGTCGGCGATGCGCCGCGCCTCGGTCGCCGCCGTGGCCTGGGGCAGGCCGGTGAGCGCGATGAGGAACTCGTCGCCGCCCAGCCGGGCCAGCAGGTCGTGGCGGCGCAGCCGGCCACGCAGCCGGTCGGCGACCGCGACCAGCAGCTCGTCACCGGCTGCGTGGCCGAACCGGTCGTTGACGCCCTTGAAGCCCGCGAGGTCGACGAACAGCAGCGCCACCGCCTCGTCCCGGGCCCGGGCGTCCCAGAGCGCGGTGTCGACCTGCTCGGCCAGGCGCCGCCGGTTGGGCAGGCCGGTCAGCGGGTCGGTGTAGGCGAGCTCCTCGATGCGGGCCAGGTAGCTGCGGGTGCGGTCGCGCTCCTGCACCAGCGCCCGCTCGGCCTCCACGCGGGCGGTGACGTCGACCTGCACGCCGATGTAGTGCGTGACCGTGCCGTCGGGACCGGTCACCGGCGCCAGGTGCAGCTCGTTCCACCAGGTCGTGCCCGCCGGGCCGCGCTGGTTGAGCATCGTCACCCGGCACTCCTCGCCGGCGTCGACCGCGCGGCGGACGGCGGCGACGGCGGTGGGGTCGGTGTCCGGGGTCTGCAGGAACCGGCAGTTGCGGCCCAGCAGCTCGCTCTTCGGCAGCCCGGCGAGCCGCTCGAAGGCCGGGTTGACGTACACCAGCGGCTGGTCGGGCAGCCGGACGTCGACGATCGACACACCGCTGGGGGTGGCCGCCAGCGC
>DATIMX010000007.1:0-10249 GCA_035474935.1 Geodermatophilus sp.
GAGGTCGGCGAGCGGGTGCTCGGCGCCCTGGCCGACCCGGTCGTCGTCGACGGCCGGGCGATCCACGTGCGGGTGAGCATCGGCGTCGCCGACTCCACCTCGGCCGGGGACCGTTCCGCGGGCACGCTGCTGCGCAACGCCGACCTGGCGATGTACCTGGCGAAGTCCTCGGGCAAGAACCGTGTGGTCGTCTACGCGGAGGGCCTGGAACAGGCCGCCCAGTCCAAGGCCGAGCTGATCACCGACCTCGACTCCGCCGTCGCCGAGGGCCAGCTCGCCGTGCACTACCAGCCGACCGTCGAGCTGAGCGGGGGCGCGACCACCGGCTACGAGGCCCTGCTGCGCTGGCAGCACCCCACCCGCGGGCTGGTGCCCCCGATGGAGTTCATCCCGCTGGCCGAGGAGAGCGGCGCGATCGTCGAGATCGGCCGCTGGGTGCTCACCGAGGCGACCGACCAGGCAGCCCGGTGGTCGCGGGAGACCGGCCGGCCCATCGACATCGCGGTCAACCTCTCGCCGCGGCAGTTGCTCGACGACGACGTGGTGTCCACCGTGCGCGCGGCGCTGGCCGACAGCGGGCTGCCCGCGGGGCAGCTGACCCTCGAGGTGACCGAGGGCGTGCTCATCGACGACGTGGAGGCGGTGGTCGACGTCCTCCGGGCGCTGCGCGGCCTGGGCGTCCGCATCGCGATCGACGACTTCGGCACCGGCTACTCGAGCCTGTCCTACCTGCGCCGTCTGCCCGCGGACGTCGTGAAGATCGACCGCAGCTTCGTGCAGGACCTGGGCTCCGGGGGGCGGTCGACCACCCTGGTGGCCTCGATCATCGAGCTGGCCCGCAGCCTCGAGCTCGAGGTGGTCGCCGAGGGCGTCGAGACCGAGGAGCAGCACGCCGTCCTCGGCCGGCTGGCCTGCTCGCACGCTCAGGGCTACCTGTCCGGCCGTCCCCAGCCGGCCGCCGTCCAGGACCCGGGCGCCTCCGTGGAGGTGCCGCTGCCCCGCACGGAGGCGCTGCTCGCCGTCCGGTCCTGACCGACCCGGTCAGGACGGCCGGTCGCCCACGGCGGCCGGCCGGTCCGGGTCGGCGCTGTACTGCGACCAGGAGCCCGGGTAGAGCCGCCCCTGCGGGAGGCCCGCCAGTTCAAGCGCGAGCAGGTTGTGGCAGGCCGTCACCCCCGAGCCGCAGTAGGACACCACGTCGCTGTCGGCGGTGACCCCGGCCGCGGCGAAGGTGGCGCGCAGCTGCTCGACCGGCAGGAAGCGGCCGTCGGCGCCGAGGTTGGCCCGGCACGGCACGTTGAGCGCGCCGGGCACGTGGCCGGCGCGCGGGTCCACCGGCTCCCGGTCCCCGCGGTAGCGCTCGGGGTCGCGCGCGTCGAGCACCACCGCGGCCGGGTCGAGGACGTCGTCGACCCCGGCCAGCCGCTCCGCCGGCCACGGGCGGGCGGTGAACACCGCCGGAGCCCGCTCCGGGACGGCCTGCTCCGGCGGCCCGTCCCACGCCGCCGTGCCCCCGTCGAGCAGAGCCGCGTCGTGCCCGGTGACCCGCAGCATCCAGACCAGCCGGGCGGCGACCACCCCGCCGGCGTCGTCGTAGGCCACCACGGGATCGTCGTCCCCGATGCCGAGCGCGGCCATGCCCTCGGCGAAGACCTCCGGCTCCGGCAGCGGGTGCCGCCCCGCGTCGGGCCCGGCGTGCGCGGCCAGCCAGCGGTCCAGGTCGACGAAGACCGCACCCGGGAGGTGACCGGCGTCGTAGGCGGCGCGGCCGGACCGGCCGTCGAGGTACCAGCGGACGTCGGCGAGGACGACCTCGTCGCGGTGCTCGCGCAGCCAGGACGGGTCCACGACGGGAGGCAGCACGGCGGCGACCCTACGACCGCGTCCCACTGCGTGACCACCCGATCCCAGCAGGTGAGGCCGCGAACCGGCGTCCACCGGTCGGCGGCCCTCACCACCGGTGACCGCGGACCGCCGCGGTGCCGCGCCACTCCGGCGCCGTCCCGGCCGCGGGTTTGCGCCGGCCGCAGCCGAGGCACGGCACCACTCCGCGCGTAGAGGCACGCCGCGGCGCCGTCGTCTCCAGGAACTGCCGTGACCCTGCCGACCGTGGCCGCTACCCCGGAGGCCCTGCAGCAGCTGCCCACCCCCGCCCGCCCGCGGCTGGACCCGGCCGACGTCGTGCTGCCGGCCGGCTACCGCGCCGAGGTGGTGCTCGCCGGGCTGTCGATGCCCTGCGGGATGGGCGTGGACGACGAGGGCACCGTCTACGTCCTGGAGGGCGGCAGCACCTGGCCCACCCGCCCACACCTGCCCGCCCGCATCCTGCGGCTGCGCCCCGACGGGACCCTCGACACCGTCGGGGAGGAGCCGCTGGGCGGTCCCCGGCACATCGCGCTGCGCGACGGCTCGGCCTACGTCTCCGCGAAGGGTGGGCACCAGTCGCGGATCGTGCGGTACGACCTCGCCGACGGCGGCGCGACGGTGATCGTCGACGGGCTGCCCGACGGCGGCTGGCACGAGCCCGGCGGCCCGGTCTTCGGCCCCGACGGGCTCATGTACTTCGGCCAGGGCTCGGTGTCGCAGAACGGCGTCGTGCTGCCGCAGGGCTACATCGTCGACCTCGCCCGGCACCAGCGCGCCCACGACGTCCCCGGCGTGGACGTGACGCTCACCGGCAACGACGTCGACAGCTACGACCCCACGGCGCCCTACCCCTTCTACGCGCACACCGGCGCCTTCAAGCCCTTCGGTGTCCCCGCCGAGCCCGGCGAGGTGGTCCGCGGGCAGCTGAAGTGCAGCACCGGCATCTGGCGCGCCCACCCCGACGGCAGCGACATCGAGCTGATCGCCTGGGGCGTGCGCAACCCCTACGGGATGGTCTTCGCCGAGGACGGGGAGCTCTACGTCACCGACAACGACTACGAGGAGACCGGCGACCGGGCGATCGCGAACGACCCCGACCGGGTCTGGCGCATCGACGCCGCGCGGACGCCGCACGGCGAGGTGGGGACGCCGGCCTGGTACGGCTTCCCTGACCTGTGCGGCGACGGCCTGCCGGTCTGGCACGAGTCGCACCGGCCCGCCCGCGGCCGCCCGGCCGAGCAGCTGATCGCCGACCCGCTGCCGGAGTGGGCCGGGCCGGCGGTGTGGCTGGAGCAGCCGCACTCGGCGCTGTGCGGCCTGGACGTCTCGCGCTCCGACGCCTTCGGCCTGCGCGGCCGGCTGTTGGTCGCCGAGTGGGGCACCCTCGCGCCGATGAACTCCCCGCGGGAGGAGGACCTCGACCACGGCTTCCGGGTGGTCGCCGTCGACCCGGCCACCGGGTCGGCCGAGCCGTTCATGACCAACCGGCACCCCGGGCCGGCGTCGGCGAACGGCAGCGGCGGCATCGAGCGCCCGGTCGACGTGAAGGCCGCGCCCGACGGGAGCGTGTACGTCCTCGACTTCGGCGTCTCGACCGTCGACCCGAGCAAGCACCTGTCCTACGGGCACACCGGCGTGTTGTGGCGCGTCGTCCGCGACGGCTCCGGGGCGGCGTCGTGACGAGGACACCGCTGCTCGTCGAGCTGGACGAGGCCACTCTCACCTCCCAGCGGCGCCGCACGGCGACCTGGCTGGCCACCCTCGCCTCGCTGCAGACCGGCTATCGGCGGCTGCTCGGCCGGACCGTGCCGCTGATCGGCGACCCGCAGGTGCGGACCTGGCTCAGCGAGCTGCACGACGCCGCGCGCCGGCACGAGGCCGCGGTCGACGAGATCGCCGCCGGCCTGGACGTCCGCCCCGCCGCCCCGCACCCGCTCACCGCCCTGACCGGGACCGTGCTCGGCCTGGGCCGGGAGCTGGCCGGCCAGGTGCAGGGCCTGCTCGCCGGCGGCAGCGGCCCGGCCTGGCGCGACCTGCGGCACCTGACCCTGTCCAACCTCGACTCGATGAGCGCCTTCGCCGTCGCCGAGCAGCTCGGCCTGGCCCTCGGCCGCCCGCAGGCGGTGGACGTCGCCTTCCGGGTCGTGTCGGAGAAGAGCGCGCACCAGCTGCTGCTGCGCGAGGTCTTCCTGGAGTTCGCCGCGGACGCCGTGCTCCACCGCCGCGACGTGTGACGCCCGTGCTCCCCCGCGGCTACGGACTGGTCGTCGCCGCCCTGGCGGGCACCTCGCTGCTGCTGTTCGCCGTGGTCGAGGCCGCCGGCGTCCCGCTGCTCACCGACCCGCTGCCCACGCTGCGGGCCGCGGGTGCGCTGGCCGCGGTGCTCGGCGTCGCCCTGCTGGTGGCCGACGTCGCCGTCCCGGTCCCGGCCAGCCTGGTGATGCTGGCCCACGGCGCGCTCTTCGGTCTGCTGCCCGGGGCCGCGCTCTCCCTGCTCGGCGGCGTGGGTGCGACCGCCGTGGGCTTCGCCGTGGGACGGCGCGGACGCGGGTTGGTCGACCGGGTGACCACCCCGGCCCAGCGGCGGCGGGCCGACCGGCTGCTGGCCCGCTGGGGCGCGCTGGCGATCGTGGTCACCCGTCCGGTGCCGGTGCTCGCCGAGACCGTCGCCGTCCTGGCCGGCACCTCACCGCTGCGCTGGCCGGCCGCGCTGCTCGCCGCCACGGTCGGGACGGCGGTGCCCGCGGTGCTCTACGCCGCGGCGGGGGCGGCCGCGGCGGACGCGGTCGACGGCGTGCTCGTCTTCGGCCTGGTCATGGCACTGGCCGCGGTGCTCGTGCTCGCGGGACACCTGCGCTCACGCCGTGCCCGGTCCCCGCACGCGTGACGGGCCGCCTCAGATCCGAGGCACCCAGTGCAGCACGTCGCCCCTGCTGCCCGCCCCGCCCCCGAACGTCTCCACTGCCTCGAGGTGACGCACCGTCCGCCACTGGCCGGGGGCCCAGGCGCGCAGCACCAGCCCCTCCTCCGAGAACGCGATGAGCGCTCCTGCCTCGGTGGCCAGCATCTCGGCCTCCACCCGTTCGTCATGGTCCTCCGCGACCTGCACCGTCCACGCCGGCATACCGTGCTCCCCTGGACCGGGGCGTCCTGTGCGACACCTTGCAGCACGAATGAACTCGGGGTTGCCCCCGGCCGTCAACGCCCGCGCGCGCGTCCTGGCCGTGCGTGATGGAACCACGCCGGATGGAATCGGCTCAGGCTCGCCAGGCCGGGCGCACCAGCCGGCGCAGGTCCGGGAGGCGGCTCGGGCGGTCCGGCCGGGTCGAGGCCCAGGTGCGCCCGCCGGTGCGCAGACCGAAGCCGATCAGCCGGCGGAGCACGAGGATCGCGGCGGCGCTGGCCGGCGCCTGCTCCCTGGCCAGGAAGTAGTTCAGCGCCGTCCGGATGGCGGCGACCGCGGCGAGCTGGCCGAGTTCGCGGAAGCTGGGTGCCACCGCCGTGCGCAACACGTCGCTGGCGGGCTGGAACTCCAGGCCCAGCGCCAGGAAGCGGCCGAGGGTCAGCCGGACGGGGACGAAGGCGCCGGCGTCCCGGTCGCGCAGGCCCACAGGGCCCCGACGACGATCACCGTGGCGCCGCACGCCTCCACCACGGGGACCAGGACGCCGAGGGCGTCCACCAGGAGTTCCTCCACCGCCGCCCCCTACCCGGCTCGGTTTCGGAACCACCCGACCCGCCGAGGTCGCCCGCTGGGCCCTGGCCGTCTCAGGCTGCGGACCGGCCCAGCAGGTCGGCCAGCGTGAGGCGGCCGGCCCGCACCCGATCGACGACGGTCACCGCGTCCGGCCCGCCGCCGTCCGGGCCGGAGACCTCCTGCAGCAGGGCTCCCCAGCGGGTGGCGTGCCGGTGCATCGACCGCGCCGGGATCCCGCGCCCGCGGGCGGCCTGCCCGCTCTCGGCCAGCTCCCGCGACGCGTCGAGCAGCACCAGCCGCACCGAGCGTCCGGCCCGCCGCGCGCTCTGCAGGACGGCGGCCCGCCACCACGGCCGGGTCCAGGGGTCGGTGAGGACGACGACCGGCGCGGGCCCGGCGACGACGCGCAGCACCCGCACCCGGTGCCAGGCGTGCACCAGCGGCCGGACCACCCGGTACGGGACGCGGACGGCGACCGCCTGCACCCGCGCGGCGACGTCCTCGGAGTCCAGGCCGACGACCCCCGGCGCGCCCTCGGCCAGGAGTCGGCGCAGCAGCGTCGTCTTGCCGCTGCCGGGGAGCCCGCCGACGACCACCAGGACGCCGTTCGGGCTCCGGTGCCCGGAGGCGGCGGTGGGGGCTGGTCCGGTCTGCACGACCACGTGCGGCCACCTCCTCTCGATCTTTCCGTCATGGTCCCCGCCGGAGCTCGGCGATGGGGGTGGACCAGCTGTGAGGTCGCTGTGAGACAGAGCCCTGACCTGCACGTAGGCAAGCCTCAGTTTGCTGGCGGGCCCCCGGGGGACGTGCCAACCTGGGCCATGACCTCTCTCCAGGACATGCCCCAGGTCCAGAACTGCGCCGTCGACAGCTGTTCGTACAACGCCGAGCACAACTGTCACGCGGGCGCGATCACCGTGGGCGGCGACCACGCCCACTGCGGCACCTTCGTGGAGATCAGCTTCCGCGCCGGGCTGGACCGCAACGGGCTGGTCGGCGCCTGCCACCGCTCGGACTGCGTGCACAACGACAAGCTCGAGTGCCACGCCTCCGGTGTGCAGGTCGGGCCGGGCACCGACGCTGCCGACTGCTTGACATACGAGGCCAGGTGACCTGATGGATCGGCCCCGCGGCGAGCCCCGATCGGCCCTCTTGCAGGGGCCAGCCGCGAGCCCGCGAGTGGCGGGGGGCAGGAGGGCCCTTCAAGGGGGGCAGCGGGGTCCTTCGGCTACGAGGCCAGGTAGTCCAGGTCCCCGAGCGACTCGGTCGACAACCCGCCGGCCGGGTCAGCGCGCAGCGCACCGTCGGCGACCGCCAGCGCGGCGACCGGGTCGTCGTCGTCCACCAGGACCGCCCGCCCGCCGGTGGCCACCGGGCGCAGCGCCGTGAGGACCGCGCGGCGGTCCGGCGCGGCCAGCCCCTCGGTGAGCCGATCGACGAGCACGATCGTCGCCCCGGCCTCACGTACGGACTCGATCGCCTCGATGCGCCGGTGCACGTCGTCGTCCGCGGCAGCCGCGAGGCGCTGCACGCGGACGGCGGAGTGCCCGGAGGCGCAGCGGCCGCTGTCGTCGTCGAGCGCGGCCATCACCTGACGGCGGACAGCCGCCGGACCCAGTAGCACGGTCACGTCGCCGACGGGCAGTCGCAGCCCCACGCGGATCTCCCTCGCCTCGTGCTCTCGCCCGTCCGGGCGCGGTAAGGCGAGGCTAACCTCCGCTTCGCGCTGCCGTCCACCCCTCCGCCGGACAGCCGAGCGGCGCCGCCCCCGGGGGGACGGCGCCGCTCTGCTGTGCCGGTGTCAGTCGTCGTGGTTGTCCCACCAGCCGCGGCCCCCGCCCCACGGACCGCTGCTGGTCGAGTTGACCCAGTCGGTGACCTGCTGCTCCAGGTCGGTCAGGCGCTGGTCGGCCTGCTCCTGGGTGAGGTGCCCCTCCTTGACGGCCTCGGCGACCCGATCGCGCACGTCCGCGGCCAGCGCGTCGACGACCGTCTGCACGTCGACACCGCGGTCCTGCGCCACCTTCGCCAGCGACGCCCCGTCGGCCTCGAGCGCGGTCCGCAGCTCGTCCTCGGTGATGCCCAGGGCCTCGGCGGCGGTCTCGAGGCCGTGCCAGCCGCCGTGGTGGCCGTGCCACCCGAGGTCGGCCTCGCTCAGCGTGGTGGCCACCTCGTCGGCCTGCTCCTGGCTGATCGACCCGTCGTCGACCAGGCCGGCGAGGGCGTCCTTGATGCGGTCCACGACGGACGTCGACGTGCCGTCGGTGTCCTCGGTGGCGGCGACGGCGGGAACGGCCACGGCCAGTCCGGTCAGCGTCAGAGCGCCTGCTGCGGCGGCGACGACCAACTTCTTGCGCACAGTGGTCTCCTCGGTCAGCGGCCGGTGTGTCCAGCCGTCCAGGAGATGCTGGCGCGCGAACCTGTGACGGAGCTGGCAGCGGCCCGTGGCCTCGCTGGGACCTGTGCTCGTCCCCCGGTCGCGCTGCCGTCCTCGCTCGACGGCCCGCTCGTGGCGGCTACGCGGTCCGCGCTCCCGCTGCTCCACTGCGACCCCTCGACGACGACCGCAGTGCGCACCCGGCCGGACGTGGCCGACCTGCCGCACGCCGCCGCGCTGGCCCTGTTGCTCGACCTCGACCAGGGCGAGCTCGCCTGGTTCGCCGACGTCCGCGGACTGGAGCGCACGGTCGACGAGCCGCTGCGTCACTACCGTTGGCACGCGGTCGAGCGGCGCGGCGGACTCCGGCTGCTGGCTGCGCCCAAGCCGCGGCTCAAGGAGGCCCAGCGGCGACTGCTGCGGCACGTGCTCGCCCCGGTCCCGGTGCACGACGCGGCCCACGGCTGCGTGCCCGGCCGGTCGGTGCGGACGGCGGCCGCGCCGCACGCCGGCCGTGCTGTCGTCCTCGGCATGGACCTCGAGGCGTTCTTCGCCTCGGTGTCCGCGCCGCGGGTGTGGGGCCTGCTGCAGAGCACTACCGGGCTTCCTGAGCCGGTCGCGCACCTGGTGACCGGGATGGTGACGACGACCGCGCCGCGGTCGGTGTGGCGCGCGCTGCCAGTGGCCGCCGGGGCGGACGCACGGGAGCGGCACCGGCGGCTGGGCGTGCGGGTCGCCCGCCCGCACCTGCCGCAGGGTGCCCCGACCTCACCGGCGCTGGCCAACCTCGTCTGCTTCCGCCTCGACCGCCGGCTGGCCGGCCTGGCCGCCATCGTCGGCGTCCGCTACACGCGCTACGTCGACGACCTGACCTTCTCCGGCGACCGGCGGATCCGGGGCGACCGGTTCGCCGCACTGGTCAGCGAGGTCGCCGCCGAGGAGGGGTTCCGGGTGAACCCGGTCTAGACCCGGGTGGCCGGCGCCGGCTCCCGACAGCGGGTGCTCGGCGCGGTGGTGAACGCCCGGCCCACACTCCGCCGTCCGGAGCGGGACGCGCTGCGGGCGCTGCTGCACAATGGCGCCCGGCACGGCTGGGCCACCCAGACCCGCGGGCACGACCCGGCGACCTTCCGCGACCACGTCCTCGGCCGGGTGGCCTGGGCCACCTCGCTCGACCCGGTGTTCGGCGCGCGGCTGCACGCCCTGGCCGCGCGGATCGGCTGGAGCTGAGCCGCCGGGTTCCAGGTCGACGGCCATCGTCCCCTCGGCCGCACCCGGGACCGGCGCGAAACCGGCCGACCGGTAGAGGTGCACCGAGGGGTTCCCGGCCTCGACGCTGAGGCCCACCCGTCCGATCCCCCGCCGACGGGCCTCGGCGAGTGCCTCCCGCAGCAGCTCGCGGCCGATGCCCTGACCGCGGTACCCCGACCACACGGAGAGGCTGAGCTCCGGGACGCCGTCGGCCACGAACCCGTAGCCGGGGTCGTCGCTGTCGAGGAACAGCGCCCACACCACGCCCACCGCGAGACCCTGGGTCTCGGCCAGGAACCCGAGGTCACCGCGCTCCGGTCGGAACTCGGTGTAGTGCCGGAGATCAGGCCGTTCGTCGACGTCGCGGTGCGTGAAGCGCTGCTGCCCCGACCAGGTCACGTTCGCCAGGGTCGCCGTCCGGAGCAGCTCGCGGTCGTCCACGGTCAGGGGCCGGATGCTCACCTGCGTGGCCATGGAACCCACTGTCACACCCGGCGGTCGACGCGCGCCGCCCGTCAGTAGGGCGGTGGTTCGGTGACGGCGGTCAGGCCGGTGGGGTGGTGACGGTGAGGGTGCCGTCGGGGGCCAGGTCGTGGGTCCAGCCGGGGGCCTGGTGCTTCCCGCGGTGGTCGCCGGTGCAGTAGCCGGCCAGGTTGGCCGCGGCGGTCTGCCCACCCTCGGCATACGCCCGGTGGTGATCCAGTTCCCCGTTCTGGGGCACGCGGCGGCGGCAGCCGGGAAAGCGGCAGCGCCGGTCGCGGGCCCGGACGAACCGGTCCAGCTCCGCCCCGGGTGCGTAGCCGTCGGTGGGCCCGGGCCTGCCCAGCCCGGGCCGGCCGCTCAGGTCGTGGCCGCAGGACTGCGGCCGGCGGCGGCAGGCCGGCCGCCCGCAGGTGCCGGTGCGGCGCAGCCCGGGCAGGTCGGTCAGCGTCAGCAGCGCCCCGGACACGGCGTCGGTGAGCGCCAGGCGGGGCCGGTCGGCCAGCCCACCGCCGGCGGTGCTGGCCAGCAGATCGGCCAGCCGCTCGCGGTGGCCGTCCGCGGCCGCGGCCAGCGCG
>DATIMX010000008.1:0-8838 GCA_035474935.1 Geodermatophilus sp.
AGTTCCACCCCGAGTCGGTGCTCACCGAGGGCGGCCACCGGATGCTCGCCACGTGGCTGGCGGCCTGCGGCCTGGCGCCGGACCCGGCCACCGTCGAGGCGGCCAGCGCCGCGGCCCACCGGCTCACCACGGTCGCCACGAGGGCCTAGCGGCTCCTCGAGACGACAGCAGGGCCCCTCCCCGTGCGAGGGGAGGGGCCCTGCTGTCGTCCGCGGCTAGTTCGGGGGCCCGACGCCGCTGTTGTTGCCGGCGCCACCTCCGCCACCGTTGTTGCCGCCCGAACCGCTGCCGGGCGTCTGCCCGCTGGAGGTGGGGCCCTGAACGGTCAGCGTGACGCGGGTGTCGGGGCTGACCTCGGCGCCCGCGGGCGGGCTCGTGCTCACCGCAGTCGCCTGGGCCGGATCGACCTCGGCGCCGGTGCTGTCGACGACGCGCACGTCGGTGAAGCCGAGGCCCTCGAGGGCGTCGAGCGCGGCGTTCGCGGACTGTCCGGCGACGCGGGGGACGGTGACCGTCTCCGGCTCCGAGGGGCCGCTGGAGACCTGCAGGGTGATCAGGTCGTCCGCGGAGGCCTGCTCGCCGCCGGAGGGGTCGGTCGCGACCACGGTGCCCTGGGGCTGCTGGGACTCGACCTGCTCGGAGGTGACGTTGGTGAAGCCCGCGGTCCGCAGCGCCTGGGTGGCCGCCGCCTGCTGCTGACCGGTGACGTCGGGCACCTCGGCGTCGCCGTCGGACACCTGCAGGGTGACGGTGGTGCTCGGGTCGACCGACTGCCCCTCGCCGGGGCTGACGTCGACGACCTGGTCGGCGGGCGCCAGCGAGTCGATCTCCTCGGTCTCCACGCTGTCGAAGCCCGCGTTCTGCAGGGTGTTCTGCGCACGGTCGACGTCCAGGCCGATCACGGCCGGGACCTCGATGGTGTCCGGCCCGACGCCGACGGTCAGGTTGACCGCGCTGCCCGGGTCGACCTGGGTGCCGCTGGACGGGTCGGTGCCCAGCACGGTGTCGATCTGGGACGCGTCGGCGGTCACCTGGTTGGTCACCGTGCCGACGGTCAGGCCGGCGGCCTCCAGGTTCTGGGTGGCCGTCGCCCGGTCCTGGCCGGTCACGTTGGGCACCGGTACCTGCGTGGCCGTGGGCTCGGCGGCCGGCTGGTCGTCCCCGGCGTTGACCAGCAGCGCCACGGCGATCACGCCGCCGAGGATCAGCACGCCGGCGATGACCGCGGCGATGATCCGGTTGCGCCGGCGCTTGCGGGCGTCGTCGTCCTCGTCGTCCCACTCACCGTCGCCGTACCCACCGGGCGGGGCGCCGATGATCGCGGTCTTCTCGGCGTCGCCCATCACCGGCGTGGCCTCGACCCGCTGGCCGGCCAGCGCCCGCAGCAGGTCGTTGCGCATGTCGGCAGCCGACTGGTAGCGGTTGGCCGGGTTCTTGCTCAGCGCCTTGAGCAGGATGGCGTCGAGCTCCGGCGGAATCGCCGGGTTCACCGACGACGGCAGCTTCGGGTCCTCGCGCACGTGCTGGTAGGCCACCGAGACCGGCGAGTCGCCGGTGAACGGCGGCGCTCCGGTGACCAGCTCGTAGAGCAGACAGCCGACCGAGTAGACGTCGGAGCGGGCGTCGACGCTCTCGCCGCGGGCCTGCTCGGGGGACAGGTACTGGGCGGTCCCTATCACCGCAGCCGTGGAGGTCATGGTCGCGGCCGAGTCCGACACCGCGCGGGCGATGCCGAAGTCCATGACCTTGACCGTGCCCTGGGGCGTGACCATCACGTTCCCGGGCTTCACGTCGCGGTGCACGATGCCGTTGCGGTGGCTGAAGTCCAGCGCGTTGCAGATGTCGGCCGCGAAGTTCATCGCCCGCTCCGGGGAGAGCACGCCCTCCCGGCGCAGCACGTCGCGCAGGGTGTCGCCCTCGACGTACTCCATGACGATGTACGGGGTCGCGCCGCTCGAGTTCCGGTCCTCGCCGGTGTCGTAGACCGCGACGATCGCCGGGTGGTTCAGCGAGGCCGCCGCCTGCGCCTCCCGGCGGAAGCGGACCTGGAAGGAGGGGTCGCGCGCGAGGTCGCTGCGCAGCACCTTGACCGCCACCTCGCGGCCGAGGCGCAGGTCGCGGCCACGGTGCACCTCGGCCATGCCGCCGCGACCGAGCACCCCGCCGATCTCGTAGCGCTCACCGAGCACCTGGGGCGTGGTCATCGGAGGTCCTCTCGGGCGGTGCGGTCCTGCGTCCGGGCGGGACCCGGGGGAGCGCAGCGGACGGGTGGGCCGGCGGGCAGCGTAACCGCTGCGACCGCCAGCACCCGGGCGGCGCGAGGGGAACGGCTCACGCCGCCGGACCCGCGCCCTGGACCGCCTGCTGCTGGTTCTCGTCGTCCGCCTGCGGCCGGCCCTCGCCGCGCCGGTCGCCCTCCGCGGGCGCCGGCTCAGCGGGCAGCTCGGGCTCCTGCACAGCCGACCCCTCGGCCTCGGGGCTGGACGGGGCCGCCGAGCTGGACGGGGCCGCCGAGCTCGACGGGGCCGGCGCCGAGCTGGACGGGCGTGGGTTGTCGGCCGTCGTCGGGGCCGGAGCAGCGGTCGTCCGGGGCGGGGCCTGGGTGGTCGGGGTCGCGGGAGCCTCGTCCCCACCGGTGCCGGAGCCCCCGTCGCCGGTGTCGGGGGCGTGGTCAGCAGCGGCGTAGTACAGGGTCACGGTGTCGCCGGGCGCGACGCCCGTGTTCGCCGGGTCGGTGGTGACCACGTCGCCCTGGTCCAGGGGCTGAGCGACCGCGGCCAGCTGCGCGGCACTGGCCTCGTCGGTCTCGACCTGCAGGTCCGCGGCACGCAGGAGGTCCGCGACGTCCTCGACGTTGTCCCCGACGTAGTCGCCGGTCGCGACGAAGAACGTCCCCGGCGCCGCGCTGGTGGCCGTGGTCGGTGCCGCGGTGGTGGCGTCGGTGCCCGTCGAGCCGTCGTCCCCGCTGCTCGAGAGGGCCCACAGCCCGCCGCCCACCAGCGCG
This sequence comes from Geodermatophilus sp., assembly GCA_035474935.1. Classification (GTDB taxonomy): domain Bacteria; phylum Actinomycetota; class Actinomycetes; order Mycobacteriales; family Geodermatophilaceae; genus Geodermatophilus. The sequence goes on from DATIMX010000008.1 coordinate 3,005, forward strand.
AGCAGCAGCAGGCCGGCGACCAGCCAGGCCCAGGGCCTGCGGCGGCGGCCGTCGTCCGTGGGCGGCGGGGCGTGCTGGCCGTCCTCGTCGTCGTCGTCCGTGCGGCGCAGGGGCGGCATGGCGCCCACCGAGGTGCGTGCCCCGGTGACGGCGGCCCCACCGGCGGACGCGGCGCCCAGCACCTGGGTGCGCGAGTCGGCGAGGTCGTCGACGACCTCGGTCTGCGCCGTGGGCGCGGCGCCCACCGGGTACGGCGGCGTCGGCGCGGGCCCCGCCGCCGGGGAGGCGGGGGAGACGCCGTTGCCGGAGGCCACCGACCGGATCGCGGCGGCGAAGGCGGCGCCGTCGGGGAAGCGGTCGGCCGGGTCCTTGGCCAGGGCGCGCTCGATCAGCAGCCGCACCGCCGGGGGCACGTTCGCCGGGAGCGGCGGCGGCTGGCGGTTGATGTGCGCCAGCGCCACCGCGACCTGCGACGTCCCGTCGAACGGCCGGCCGCCGGTCAGGCACTCGTAGCCCACGACGCCGAGGGAGTAGACGTCGGAGGCGGCGGTGACCTCGAAGCCCTGCGCCTGCTCAGGGGAGAGGTACTGGGCGGTGCCGACGACCATGCCGGTGCGGGTCAGCGGTGTGGCGTCGCGGGCCCGGGCGATGCCGAAGTCGGTCAGCTTCACCACGCCGTCGGGGCGCACGATGAGGTTGCCCGGCTTGATGTCGCGGTGGACGACGCCGGCGTGGTGGGCGGCCGAGAGCCCGTCGGCGGCCTGGCCGAGGACGTGCAGCGTCCAGTCGACCGGGAGCTTGCCCTCCTCGTGGAGGATCGTGACCAGCGGCTTGCCCTCGACCAGCTCCATGACGAGGAAGGCCAGCCGGGCGCCGTGCTCGTCCTCGGTCTCGCCGTAGTCGTAGACCGAGGCGATGTTGGGGTGGGACAGCGCCGCGGTGTGCCGCGCCTCGTTGCGGAAGCGGGCCACGAAGCTCGGGTCGCCGGTGAACTCGCTGCGGAGCACCTTGGCGGCGACCTCGCGGTCGAGGACGCGGTCGCGGGCACGCCACACCTCGCCCATGCCGCCCGTGGCGATGGGTGCGGTGATCTCGTAGCGCCCAGCGAGGATCGTCCCGGTCGACAGTGCCATCAGCCGCCCTGCCCATCGAGGTAGGCCTGCATGACGTCCCGGGCGATGGGGGCGGAGACGTCGCCGCCCGTGCCGCCGCCGTTGGCCACGAAGACCGCCACGGCGATCTGCGGGTCGTCGGCCGGCGCGAACCCGATGAACCAGTTGTGGTCGGGGCCGGCGTTCTCCGCCGTCCCGGTCTTGCCCGCGACGGTGACGCCGGGGATCCGCGCGCGCCGGCCGCTGCCGTTCTCCACGACGCTGGTCATCATCTCGGTCAACTGGTCGGCGACGTCGGCCGAGATCGGCTCGCTGAGCTCCTCGGGGTCGGTCTGGTCGATGACCGACAGGTCCGGGGCGCGCACCTGGTCGACGAGGTAGGGGCTCATCAGCGTCCCGTCGTTGGCGACCGCGGAGGCGATCATCGCCGCCTGCAGGGGGGTGAGCTGCACGTCCTGCTGACCGATCGAGCTGACCCCGAGCGCCGCGTCGGTCTCGATCTCCCCGAGCGTGCTCTCCGACACGGGGAGCGGGATCTCGAGGGGGTCGCCGCCGATGCCGAACGCCTCGGCCATCTCCCGCACCCGGTCCTCACCGAGGTCGATGCCGAGCTGGGCGAAGGCGGTGTTGCAGGAGATCGTCAGCGCCTCGAGCAGGCTCTGCCGGCCGCTGGGGTCGCACGCCGAGCCGCCGAAGTTCTCCAGCGCCGTCCTGGTGCCCGGCAGGACGAGCTCCTGGGGCGCCGGGATGACGGTGTCGGGCGTGTACTGGCCGCTGGACAGCGCCGCGGCGGAGACGACCACCTTGAAGATCGACCCCGGCTCGTAACGGGCGTTGATGGCCCGGTTGAGCCGGGGGTCGACCTCCCTGCCGTCGAGCTGCGCGGCGTAGTCGCGGATCGCGGCCGGCTCGTGGCTGGAGAGCTGGTTCGGGTCGTAGGTCGGGGTGCTCGCCATGCCCAGCACCGCCCCGGTCGAGGGGTCGAGGGCCACGACCGCACCGGTGACGCCCTCGAGCCCGGCCATCGCCGTCTCCTGCACCGCGGGGTCCAGGGTCAGGACGACGTCGCCGCCGGCGGGGTCGCGCCCGGTGAACAGGTCGGCCAGGCGCCGGGTGAACAGCCGGGCGTCGTCGCCGGAGAGCACGTCGTCGGCCGCCCGCTCCATCTGGGCGTTGCCGTAGACCAGCGAGTAGTAGCCGGTGACCGGGGCGTACACCGGGCCGTTCGCGTACTGCCGCAGGTAGGTGAGCTGGTCGTCGGTCGGGACCGAGCTGGCGATCTCGGTGCCGCCGGCCACGATCGAGCCCCGCTCGCTGTCGTACTCCTCGACCAGCACGCGGGTGTTGCGGCCGTCGGAGCGCAGCTCGTCGGAGCGGACCACCTGGATGACGTTGACGTTGACGATCAGCAGCGTGAACAGCACGAGCACGCTGATCGCGACCCGGCGCAGGGGGGCGTTCACGTCTGCACCACCTCGGTCGGGGCGTCACCGAGCGCGGGCCTGGGCGGCCCGGTGGGGGCGGCCGGACGGCGCGCGGCGTCGCTGATCCGCACCAGGACGGCGACCAGCACGAAGTTGGCCACCAGCGACGAGCCGCCGTAGGCGAGGAACGGCGTGGTCAGGCCGGTCAGCGGCAGCAGGCCGGTGACCCCGCCGAGGACGACGAACACCTGCCAGGCGATGGCGAAGGACAGGCCGGCGGCCAGCAGCTTGCCGAACGCGTCGCGGCAGATCAGTGACGTGCGCAGCCCGCGCTCGACCAGCACCAGGTAGACGATGATCACCGCGACCAGGCCGAACAGGCCCAGCTCCTCACCGACCGCGGCGGCGATGAAGTCGCTCTTGGCCACCGGCACCTGGTCGGGGCGGCCACCGCCGAGCCCGGCACCGAACAGCCCGCCGGTGCCCAGGCCGAACAGCGCCTGGGCCACCTGGAAGCCGGAGCCGTCGTAGTACGCGAAGGGGTCCAGCCAGGAGTCGACGCGCTGCTGCACGTGGCCGAAGAGCTGGTAGGCGACGAGCGCCCCGCCGGCGAACAGGCCCAGACCGATGAGCAGCCAGCTGGCCCGCTCGGTGGCCACGTAGAGCATCACCACGAAGATGCCGAACAGCAGCAGCGAGCTGCCCAGGTCGCGCTCGAAGACCAGCACGAGGATCGACAGCCCCCAGGCCACCAGCACCGGACCCAGGTCGCGGCCGCGGGGCAGCTCCAGGCCCATGACGCGGCGGCTGGCCAGCGCCAGGACGTCGCGCTTGTCGACGAGGTAGGCGGCGAAGAACACCGTCAGGCAGATCTTGGCGAACTCGCCGGGCTGGATGCTGAAGCCGGCCACCCGGATCCAGATCTTGGCGCCGTTGACCTCCGAGAGGGACGACGGCAGCACCGCCGGGACGGCCAGCAGCACCAGGCCGACGAGGGCCAGCGTGTAGGCGAACCGGGACAGCAGCCGGTGGTCGCGCAGCACCAGCAGCACGCCGACGAACAGGACCAGGCCCAGCGTGGCCCACACCAGCTGGACGGGGGCGTCCTCCCGGCTGACCGCGCTGTCGGCCTGCCGGGCGGCCAGGTCCAGCCGGTGGATGAACGACAGCCCGAGACCCACCAGCAGGGCGACCGCGGGCAGCAGCAGCGGATCGGCGTAGGGCGCCCACCGGCGGACGACGAGGTGCGCGACGGCCCACAGCGCGGTGAACCACACCCCGAAGGTGGCCAGCTCCGTGGTCAGCGAGCCGGTGACGGTGAGGTCGACGATCGCCTGCGCGACCAGCGTGATCAGGACGGCGAAGCCGAGCAGGGCCAGCTCGGTGTTGCGGCGCTTGGGCGGGGTCGTCGTCCCCGGCGCCGCGGCGCGGGGGTCGGTCGTCGGGCCGGACGTCACGGGACCTCCCGGCAGTCCACCCCGGGCTCGTACGTCCTCGTCGGCTGGGTCGACGTCGGCGCGGGGGTCGTCGGTTCGGGCGGGGTGGGGGCGGCGTCGGTCGGTGCCGCGCCGTCCGGAGCCGGCGTGGGGGAGGGCGACGGGGGCGCGGTCGGCGCGACCGTTGCCGGCTCGACGTCCTCCTCGGTGGGGCACGGCTCCAGACGCTCCTCGCGCAGGTTCGACACGATGCGCTGGGCGTGGGCGGCGTCGGTGGCGTCGATGCCTCGCTGCACCTTGCTGGCGGCGGCCGGGGCCAGGTCGGCGACGGGGAGGTCGGTGACGTCGGAGACCTGGTTGAGGTCCATGCCCAGCAGCGAGGTGTCCAGGCCGCGGAAGACGGTCACGCGCGCGCCGTCAGTGGTGTCCTGCACCCCGACGAACCAGTTGGACAGCACCCACAGGTAGGCGCCCACGGCGGCGGCACCCAGCAGGACGACGACGACGAGCACGCCGAGCACCCGTCGGCGCCCGCGGCGGGGCGCCGGGGCGGCCGCCGTGGGTTCCGCCGACGCGCCGGGCTCCGGTCGCGGGTCGGCCAGCGCGGCCCGCCCGGCGGCCGAGCGCGGGTCGACCGCGCGCTGCCCGACGTTGTCGCCCGCGGCGCCGTCGACCACCGGCTCGACCGGGTAGGTGCCCTCGCCGTCGTCCTCCACGACGTCGGCCACGATCACCGTGATGTTGTCCGGCCCGCCACTGCGCAGCGCCAGCTCGACCAGCCGGTCGGCGGTCGAGTGCGGGTCGGGGTCCTGCAGGGCCTCGGCGAGCGTCTCCTCGCTGACCACGCCGGACAGGCCGTCGGAGCAGAGCAGGTAGCGGTCGCCGGCACGGGCCTCGCGCATCGACAGGTCGGGGTCGACGTCCTGCCCGTTGAGCGCGCGCAGCAGCAGCGAGCGCTGCGGGTGGTGGTTGGCCTCCTCGGGAGTGATCCGCCCGTCGTCGATCAGCGTCTGCACGAACGTGTCGTCGTGGGTGATCTGCTGCAGCACGCCGTCGCGCAGCAGGTAGGCGCGCGAGTCGCCGACGTGGCACAGCGCCAGCCGGCCGCCGGCGAACAGGACGGCGGTGAGCGTGGTGCCCATGCCCTCCAGCTGCGGGGACTCGCGGATCACCTCGCGCAGGTGCTCGCTGCCGTCGAAGACCGCCTCGCGCAGCGCCTGCAGCATGTCGCCGCTGGGCGCGTCGTCGTCCAGGTGCTCCAGCGCCGCGATGACGACCTTGCTGGCGACGTCGCCGGCCGCGTGGCCGCCCATGCCGTCGGCCACGGCGAGCAGCCGGGGCCCGGCGTAGACCGAGTCCTGGTTGTTGCCGCGGACCAGGCCGCGGTCGGACCGGGCCGCGTAGCGCAGCGCGAGGCTCATCGGGGCAGGCTCCCCGGGCGGCGGCGGGTCACGAGCGCAGCTCCAGCGCGGTCTGCCCGATGCGGATCGGTTGACCCGGCGCGACGAGCAGCGGCCCCTGGACGCGCTGCTGGTCGAGGTAGGTGCCGTTGGTGGAACCGAGGTCCTCGACGTACCACTGGCCGCCGCGGTTGGTCAGCCGGGCGTGCCGGGAGCTGGCGAAGTCGTCGGTGAGCACCAGGGTCGAGTCGTCGGCGCGGCCGATGAGGATCGGCTGGTCGCCCAGCGTGATCTTCGTGCCGGTGAGCGGGCCGGCGGTGACGACGAGGGTCTTGGGTGCGCCGCGGGCCTTCTTCTTCCCCGGGGTGGCGGCGCGCGGCGGCACCGAGGACACCCGCCCGGGGCGGCCGCCGAACAGGTCGGCCCGGACCACCCGGAAGGCGGCGAAGATGAACAGCCACA
>DATIMX010000009.1:0-4398 GCA_035474935.1 Geodermatophilus sp.
GCGAACACCAGCGCCCACTGCGTCGCGCTCATCCCGGGCTCCTCGCTCCACCGGGCGCGTCCGATCACACGCCTCGTGAACCGGGCATCGACGAGGCGGACGCGCGGCTGGAGGTCCCCTCCCCCGGCCGGGTGACGCGACAGGGGCGCCCCCCGCAGCAGCGGGAGGCGCCCCTGGTGACCGGCTGGAACGGCCGCCCTTCAGGGTCCCGCGCCGAGCTTGCGACGCGTGGGGGAAGGGTGGTCCTTATTGGGTCAGCATGTCCTCGGTGACGACGGACTCGGTGTCCGGGATGCCGAGGTCCTTGGCGCGCTTGTCGGCCATGGCCAGCAACCGCCGGATCCGGCCCGCGACGGCGTCCTTGGTCATCGGCGGCTCGGCGCGCTGACCGAGCTCCTCCAGCGACGCCTGGCCGTGCTCGAGCCGCAGCCGGCCCGCGACGAGCAGGTGCTCGGGGGCGTCGCCGTCGAGGATCTCCAGCGCCCGCTCCACCCGGGCGCTGGCGGCGACCGCGGCGCGGGCCGAGCGGCGCAGGTTGGCGTCGTCGAAGTTCGCCAGCCGGTTGGCGGTCGCCCGGACCTCGCGGCGCATCCGCCGCTCCTCCCAGGCCAGCACCGCGTCGTGGGCGCCCATCCGGGTCAGCAGCGCGCTGATCGCGTCGCCGTCCCGCACGACCACCCGGTCGGCGCCGCGGACCTCGCGGGCCTTCGCGGCGATGCCCAGCCGACGGGCCGCACCCACCAGGGCCATCGCGGCCTCGGGACCCGGGCAGGTGACCTCCAGCGAGGAGGACCGGCCGGGCTCGGTCAGCGAGCCGTGCGCCAGGAAGGCCCCCCGCCAGGCGGCCTCGGCGTCGTTGATCCCACCGCTGACCACCGACGGCGGCAGCCCGCGGACCGGACGACCGCGCTGGTCGACCAGCCCGGTCTGCCGGGCCAGGCCCTCGCCGTGCTTGGCGATGCGGACCAGGTAGCGCACCCCGCGGCGGATGTTGCCGCCGGCCAGCACGCTCACGCCACTGGTGTAGCCGTAGACCTCGCTGATGTCGCGACGCAGCCGACGGGCCACCGACCCGGTGTCCAGCTCTGCCTCGATGACCACCCGGCCACCGACGATGTGCAGGCCGCCGCTGAACCGCAGCAGCGCGGTGACCTCCGCCTTGCGCTCGGAGGTCTTCGTGCACTCCACACGCGACAGCTCGTCCTTGACCATGGCCGTCATCGCCATGCCGTCCACCCCCACGTTCCCCCGGGCTCAACCAGCCCCATGTGCGGCGTTCCCTTCGTCTCCCCCTCGGACCGGATCCGGTACGTGAGGGTGCGGTACCGGCCCGCGTTCGTCCATGCCCTGCCGCGTCCCGAGCGCCTGCCGGAGAGCTCCGGCCAGGCGCGCCGGGTCGTGCCGCGGCACGCCGCCGTCCTCGGCGACCGGGGCCAGCACGAGCTCGGCACCGCACTCACGTACCGCAGACAGGAGACCACAGCGGTCAACCACCGATCCCTCATCGGCGATCACCGTGTGCAATGCCACTCCGCGGAGATGGCTCCGCAGGACGGTCAGGTGCTCCTCGGGCGAGAAGCCGTCGGTCTCCCCCGGCTGCGGTTCGAGGTTGAGGACGACGACCACCCGGGCGCTGCTGGCGGCGAGCGCGGCACGCAGCCGCGGCACCAGCAGGTGCGGCAGCACGGAGGTGTACCAGGAGCCCGGGCCGAGCGAGACGACGTCGGCTACGGCGATGGCGTCGAGGACGGCGGGGTCCACCGGCGGGTCGGACGGCGAGACGATGATGTGCCGCACCCGGCCGGGGGTCGCGGCGATCGCCGACTGCCCGCGGATCGTGCGGGTGCGCACCGGGTCGTCGGGGTCGGCGCTCTCCACCTGGGCGACCAGGTCGAGCGGGACGTCCGCCATCGGCAGCACCCGCCCGCGGGCGCCGAGCAGCCGGCACACGTCGTCCAGCGCACGGACGGTGTCCCCGCCGTGCATCTCGGTCAGCCCGGTGAGCACGAGGTTGCCCACCGAGTGGCCGGCGAGGACACCCGTGCCGCCGAGGCGGTGCTGCAGCAGCGCCGCCAGCTGCCGGGCGTCCTCGCGGTCGCCGGCCAGCGCGGTCAGCGCCATCCGCAGGTCGCCGGGCGGCAGCACGGGCATCTCCCGGCGGATCCGCCCCGAGGAGCCTCCGTCGTCGGCGACGGTGACGACCGCCGTGAGGTCCGGCGTGATCCGGCGCCAGGCAGCGAGCGCGGCGGCCAGGCCGTGGCCCCCGCCGAAGGCGACGACCCGCGGCGGTCGGACCGCGGCCCCGGCCGGCCCGGCGGACGGGGTGAGCTCCGGGGCCCCCACTATTCGCGGCCCAGGTCGCGGTGCTGGACGGCGGCGTCGACGCCGTCGGCGCGCAGCCGGCGGGCGAACTCCTCGGCGATGGCGACGCTGCGGTGCTTGCCGCCGGTGCAGCCCACGGCGAGGGTGAGGTAGCGCTTGCCCTCGCGGCGGTAGCCGGGGATGAGCAGCCGCAGCACGTCGGTGTAGCGGTCGAGGAAGGGTCGGGCGTCCTCCTGGCCGAGGACGTAGTCGCGCACGTCCGGGTCCTGGCCGGTGTGCGGGCGCAGGTCGGGCAGCCAGTGCGGGTTGGGCAGGAAGCGGGCGTCGACGACGAGGTCGGCGTCCAGCGGCAGGCCGTACTTGAAGCCGAAGCTGAGCACGGTCGCGGTCAGCGGCGGCGCCTTGCCCTCGCGGGCGAAGGCGTTCTCCAGCGTGCCGCGCAGCTGGTGGACGTTGAGGTCGCTGGTGTCGACCCAGAGGTCGGCCTCGCCGGCGATGCCGGTGAGCAGCGCCCGCTCCTCGGTGATGCCGTCGATGAGCGTGCCGCCGCCCTGCAGGGGGTGCTCCCGCCGGTTGGACTCGTAGCGGCGGACCAGCACCTCGTCGCGCGCGTGCACGTAGACCACCCGCGGGCGGTGGCCGGCCTCGGCGAGCACCCGGATCGCCTCCTGCAGGTCGCTGGAGAAGGCCCGGCTGCGCACGTCGACGACGGCGGCGAACCGGCGGACGTCACCGCGCGCGCCGAGCTCCACCATCGGCAGCAGCAGCGCGGGCGGCAGGTTGTCGACGACGAACCAGCCGAGGTCCTCCAGCACCCGCCCGGCGCTGTTCTTGCCGGCGCCGGAGAGCCCGGTGACGACGACGACGTCCAGCGGCTGGGTCTCGGTGGACGACGGGTCCAGCGGCGGTGGGACGTCGCTGTGCGGGTGACCCGGCGTGCCGGGGGGCATCTCGAGGTGGGCGGTGTCCCGGTGTCCGGTGTCCTGCGGTGCGGTGTCCTGGGGTGCGGTCTCGACCCGTTCGCTCACGAGGCCACCAGTCCGACCTCGGCGGTGGCGCCGGAGCCGCTGCGGGGTGTGCCGCGCTCGGCCGGGCCGGCCGGGGCGGTGGTCGTCTCCACGGTCTCCGCCGCGGCGGCGTCGTCCGCCGCTTCGGCGGCCGGCTCCGACCCCGTCGCCTCCCCCACCTCCGGCTGTGCTGCCGTCGCCTCCCCCACCTCCGGCTGTGCCACCGCCGCGAGCACGGCCTCCGCCGTCCGCCGGCCGATGCCGGGCACGGCCACCAGCTCCTCGACGGTGGCGGCACGCAGCCGCTTGAGGGACCCGAACTGCTTCATCAGCGCCTTCCGCCGCGTCTCCCCGAGACCGGGGACGTCGTCCAACAGGGAGACCAGCATGCTGGTGGACCGCTTCTGCCGGTGGTAGGTGATCGCGAAGCGGTGCGCCTCGTCGCGGACCCGCTGCAGCAGGTACAGCGCCTCGGAGGTGCGCGGCAGGATGACCGGGTCGGACTCCCCGGGCAGCCACACCTCCTCCATCCGCTTGGCCAGGCCGCACACGGCGACGTCGACGACGCCCAGCTCGTCGAGCGACCGGGCGGCCGCGGCGACCTGGGGTGCGCCCCCGTCGACCACGAGCAGGTTCGGCGGGTAGGCGAACCTGCGCGGCCGGCCCTCCTCCGCGGCGATCCCCTGCTCGTCGCGGCGGTCGGCCTCCTCCTTGAGGTGGCGGGCGAACCGGCGGCGGACGACCTCGGCCATCGCCGCGGTGTCGTCGGTGCCCTGCTGCACCGAGAAGCGGCGGTAGTCCGACTTCTTCGCCAGCCCGTCCTCGAACACCACCATCGACGCCACGACGTTGGTCTGCTGGACGTGCGAGATGTCGATGCACTCGATCCGCAGCGGCGCCTCGGGCAGCTCCAACGCCTCCTGCAGCTCCGAGAGCGCCAGCGAGCGCGCCGTGAGGTCGCTGGACCGCTTGACCCGGTGCCGGGCGAAGGCCTCCTTGGCGTTGCGCTCCACCGTCTCCAGCAGGGCCCGCTTGTCGCCGCGCTGGGGCACCCGCAGGCTGACCCGGC
>DATIMX010000010.1:0-2202 GCA_035474935.1 Geodermatophilus sp.
TCGGCGCCGCGGCCGGTGGTGAGCACGCGGGCCCCGGTGCGCGACGCCATCGCCAGCACCCGCGGGTCGTCGGCGTTGAGGACGGCGGTGCCGTCGTCCGGGAGGGCCTCGACCAGCTCGCCCTTCGCCTGCGCGATGCCCTCGGGGGAGCCGAACTCGCCCAGGTGCGCCGAGCCGACGTTGAGGACGACGCCCACCTGCGGGCGGGCCACCCCGCAGAGCCGGGCGATGTGGCCAGGGCCGCGCGAGCCCATCTCCAGGACGAGGAAACGGGTCCCCCCGTCGGCCTCGAGCACGGTCAGCGGCAGGCCGATGTCGTTGTTGTACGAGCCGGGCGGGCTGACCGTGGGCGCGGCCGCGGCGAGCACCTGGCCGAGCAGGTCCTTGGTGCTGGTCTTGCCCGAGGAGCCGGTGATGCCGACCGTGACGAGGCGGTGTCCTCGCGCCCCGCCCGCGCCCGCCAGCCGGGTGTGCACCGCCGCGGCCAGCCGGCCCAGCGCGGCGACCGGCTCGTCGACGACCACGCAGGGCAGTGCGGGGTCCGGGCGGGTGGTCAGCGCGGCGACCGCGCCGGCGTCCGCGGCGGCGCCCAGGAAGTCGGAGCCGTCGACCCGCTCGCCGGGCACGGCGACGAACAGGTCGCCGGGTGCCACGGCGCGGGAGTCGACGGTGACCTTGCCCGTGACCGTGCCGTCGCCGCGGGTCAGCCGGCCGCCGACCGCCTCGGCCACCTCGGCCAGGGTCAGGGGGATCACGGGGTATCCCCGCCGGCGCCCGCCGACCCCGTGCTCCGGGATCCTGTGCTCTCGCCCGACCTCGCGAGCTCGGTCATGGTCTCGGCTCCACTCCGGCCGGCGCGCACCGCGCCAGGGCCTCGCGCAGCACGGCGCGGTCGTCGAAGGGGTGCAGGGTGCCGGCCACCTCCTGGCCGGTCTCGTGGCCCTTGCCGGCCACGAGCACGGCGTCGCCGGGCCGGGCGCGGGCGACGGCGGCGGCGACGGCGGCGCGGCGGTCGCCGATCTCCAGCACGTCGCCGCGCCGGTCGGCGGGGACGCCGGCGAGCATCGCCGCGCGGATGGCGGCGGGGTCCTCGGAGCGGGGGTTGTCGTCGGTGACGACCAGCAGGTCGCTGCCGCGGGCCGCGGCCTCCCCCATCGCCGCCCGCTTGCCCGGGTCGCGGTCGCCGCCGCAGCCCAGCACGGTGATCACCCGGCCCGGGGTCGAGGCGCGCAGCGCGGCCAGCGCCGTGGCGACGGCGTCGGGGGTGTGCGCGTAGTCGACGACGGCGACGAACGGCTGGCCGGCGTCCACCGGCTCCATCCGGCCGGGCACCACCGTATCGGCCAGCCCGGTCAGCGCCGTCTCCACCGGGACGCCGACCGCGTCGAGCAGCGCCACGGCGAGCACGGCGTTGGCGACGTTGAACCGGCCGGGCAGCCGCACGCGGGCCGGCCGGGAGTGCCCGTCCGGCCCGGTCAGCGTGAACGCCGTCCCGCCGGTGGGGGCGGGGACGAGGCCGGTCGCCGTCCAGTCGGCGTCGGCACCCTCGATGGAGACGGTGACCGCGCGCCCGCCGAGCATGTCGGCCAGCCGCCGCCCGTGCGCGTCGTCGACGTCGACCACCTCGACGGCGGCTCGGCCGTCGAAGAGGCGGGCCTTGGCCTGGAAGTAGTCCTCGAGGTCGGCGTGGAAGTCCAGGTGGTCGCGGCCGAGGTTGGTGAAGCCGGCCGCGGCGAACGGGATGCCGCCGACCCGGCCGAGCACCAGCGCGTGGCTGGAGACCTCCATGACCACCGTCTGCACGCCGGAGTCGGCCATCCGGGCCAGCAGCGCGTGCAGGGCGGGGGCCTCCGGCGTCGTCCGCACGCTGGGCAGGGTGGTGACCGTCGGGGTCCCGTCGGGGGCCCGGCCGCGGGTGCGGGTCTCCACGGTGCCCACCAGGCCGGTGCCGCGGCCGGCGGCGACCAGCCCCGCCTCGACCAGGTAGCTGGTCGTGGTCTTGCCGTTGGTGCCGGTGATCCCGATGACCTGCAGTCGCCGGGCCGGCTCCCCGTAGACGCGCGCCGCGACCGCGCCGAGCAGCCCGCGGGGGTCGTCGACGACGCACACCGGCAGGCCGGTGGCGGCGGCCTCGTCGCGGCCGGTGGGGTCGGTGAGGACGGCGACCGCGCCGCGCGCCGCGGCGTCGGCGGCGTACCGCGC
>DATIMX010000011.1:0-5764 GCA_035474935.1 Geodermatophilus sp.
CATCGCCGACCGCAGCAAGGCCCCGCCCGGCACCGTGGCCGGGCCGGGCGGCGTGATCGTGCACTGGCGGGTCGACGACCTCGACGCCACCCTCGCCCGCCTGCAGGTGATGGGCGCGAAGGAGTACCAGGGGCGCACGCCTCACGGGCCGTTCGTCACCGCGGTCGTGATCGACCCCTTCGGCAACCTGCTCGGCCTGCAGGGGCTCGCCGTGATCCCGCACTACTCCGACGACCGCGACTGCGCCTAGGTCACCCCCTGACCGTCGCCGTCGGCCGCCGGCCCGGGACCACCCCGGGCCGGCGGGTCACCCCCTGCCCCGTCCCGCAGCTCGTCCCGTACGACCCGCTCCCGGCGCGCCGACCCTCGGCGTGCGCCCCTCAGATCGCACCCCCCCGGAGGACTACCCGATGCACAGCCGGACTCCCCGTCGCACCCTGCACCTGCTCGCCGCCGCGGGCGCCATGACGGTGGCGCTCACCGCCACCGGCCAGTCGGCCGCCCAAGCGCACAGCGCCGCCCAGAAGCAGGACTACAAGGACTACGCAGCGAGCGGGTTCCGCAGCGCCGCCCAGTTCGACTGCCTCGAGCTGCTCTGGGAGGCCGAGAGCAACTGGCACCCGACCGCGCAGAACCCGACGAGCACCGCGTACGGCATCGCCCAGTTCCTGGACGCGACGTGGGCCACCACCGGCATCGCCAAGACCTCGGACCCGTACCTGCAGATCGACGCGGGCCTCATCTACATCGACGAGCGCTACGACACCGCCTGCAACGCGTGGGCCTTCCACCAGGCCAACAACTGGTACTGACGCACCGACGACGAGGGCCCCTCCCGGTGCGGGAGGGGCCCTCGTCGTGCACCGGGCCTCAGGCGGCGACGGTCGCCATCGCCTCGGCCGTGAGCTCCACCGACCGCAGCCGGCCCTCCACCCCGGGGAACTGGTGGGCGACGATCAGCTCGTCGGCGTCGGCCTCCCGCGCGAAGCCGGTCAGGTACTCGCGCACCTCGGCCGGCGTGCCGACCGCGGTGTGGGTCAGCATCGTGTCGACGTGCTGCCCGGCGCCGCCGTCGAGCAGCAGCTGCGCCTCGTCGTCCGACAGCTGCCTGCCCCGGCCGAACAGGCCGACGGCCAGCGTCCGGCGGACGGCGGCGTACGCCGACTCCGCGGCCTCGCGCGTGTCGGCCGCGATCGCGTTGACCCCGGCGATCACGTACGGGGTGTCGAGCTGCGCCGACGGCTGGAACTCGCGCCGGTAGGCCTCGACCGCGGGCGTGAGCATGGCCGGCGCGAAGTGCGAGGCGAACGCGTACGGCAGGCCCAGCGCGGCGGCGAGCGTGGCGCCGAACATCGACGAGCCCAGGATGTACAGCGGCACGTTCGAGCCCTTGCCCGGGACGGCGTCGACGCCGGGCACCCGGGTGTCGCCGGTCAGGTAGCCCTGCAGCTCGAGCACGTCCTGCGGGAAGCGGTCGGCCGAGCGCGGGTCGCGGCGCAGCGCGTACATCGTGTTCTGGTCCGAGCCCGGCGCCCGGCCCAGGCCCAGGTCGATGCGGCCCGGGTGGACGGCCTCGAGGGTGCCGAACTGCTCGGCGATCGTCAGCGGCGAGTGGTTGGGCAGCATGACGCCGCCGGCGCCCAGCCGGATGGACGAGGTGTGCGCGCCGACGTGCGCGATGAGCACGCTGGTCGCCGAGGAGGCGATGGTCGGCATGTTGTGGTGCTCGGCGTACCAGACGCGGCGGTAACCGGCCTGCTCCGCACGCTGGGCCAGCGCGACGCTCGCCGCGATGCTCTCGCCCGGCGTCTGACCCCTGGAGATCGGCGCCAGGTCGAGGACGGACAACGGGATGCTCATGTGCTCCAGACCTCTCACGTGGTGTTGCCATGGGCAACCACCGCCGGCCCGCCGTCCTTCCCCGCTCAGCCGTTGCCGGCGTCCTCGTACTCGACGCCCATCGCGCCGGTCTCGACCTCACCGCCCCGGCGGTAGGTGCACAGCAGCACGCCGGTCGGCGTGGCCGCCGACGCGGTCAGCCGCCACGACCGCGGGATCGCGCCGTCGCCGAACAGCCGCTTGCCCTCTCCGAGCACCACCGGCGCCACGACCAGGCGCAGCTCATCGACCAGGTCGGCGCGCAGCAGGGTCTGCACCAGGCCCGGCGAGCCGTGCACCTGCAGCTCGCCGCCGTCCTGGCCCCGGAGCGCGCGGACGGCCTCGACGACGTCGCCCTCCACGAGCCGAGCGCCGGACCAGCCGAGCGAGGTCAGGGTGCGCGAGGCGACGTGCTTGGTGCGCGTGTTGAGCGCCTCGGCGACCGGGTCGTCCTCCGTCGGCGCCTGGGGCCAGGCCCCGGCGAAGATCTCGTAGGTCCCGCGGCCGAGCAGGAAGTCCTCGACGCCGGCGAACCAGGCGTCCATCTGCGCGCCGAGGGTGTCGTCGAAGAACGGCACCAGCCAGCCGCCGTGCGCGAAGCCGCCGGTGGTGTCCTCGTCCGGGCCGCCGGGGGCCTGCACGACCCCGTCCAGCGTCGTGAACTCGGTGACGACGAGCGGTCGCATGGTGTCCTCCTCGGGTCGGGAGCAGTTCTCCGAGAGGAGACGACGGACCGACGCGCGACTCATCGCTGCTGACGAGTGCATCACGGAAAGTGACGGCGCGGCGGCAGACCCCCAGCCTGGGAGTCACCCGGGCGGGCGTCCGGGGGTGTGGCCCGCGCCGCGCTGCCCTCGACGCTCCGACTGCTCGACGGGGGACGGGCAGGCCGGCCCCTGCGTGCACGACCACGGGGGACGATCGTGAAGCGCACCACCAGCCTGATCACCGCGGGGGCTCTGACCCTCGGCACCACGGCCCTGCTCGGCAGTGTCGCGTCCGGGACCGCCTCGGCGTCCGGGTGCGGTGTCACCACGCTCGACATGGTCGGCCTCCAGAGCACCTTCAACGGCGCGCTCAGCGGAGTGGGCGGCGGCGCCACCGCCGAGATGCTCCCGGGTGGCCTGCGCATGACGACCCCCTCGGCCGACGCCGACCCGGACCGGGCCGCCTACGCCGCCTGGTTCGTGGACGGTCTGGACCTCGCGCTCGCCGACGCGACGGCGCAGTCGAACTACGCCCTCGACACCACGCCCGCCGCGGGCCAGCCCATCGACAACCACCCGACGTACGAGCTCTACGTCGACCTCGACGGACCGGGCGCCGCAGGCGAGGACCTCCTCGTGCACTGGGCGCCCGGGGCGGGCCAACCGACCGACGTCTGGGAGAGCATCTTCAGCCCGCTGACCGCGATGGACCCGGATGCCTCCGAGGCCCCCGAGGAGGGCACGCTCGTCGACATCAGCGCCGCCTACCCCGACGCCGTCATCACGGGCCTGGGCTTCCAGCTCATCGACCAGCCGGGCGCCGACGTCACCGTCCACGGCATGACGTTCGGCTGCAACGAGTTCCGGTTCAGCTCCGGCCCGGGCGGTGGTCCCGGCGGTGACCCGGGTGGCGACCCCGGCGGTGACCCGGGTGGCGACCCCGGTGGCGACCCGGCCAACCAGGCGCCGATCGCCGCCGTCACGGCCACCAGCACCGGCGCGACCTTCACCTTCTCCGCCGCCGGGTCGACCGACAGCGACGGCGAGATCGCTGGTTTCACGTGGAGCTTCGGTGACGGCTCCGCCCCCGCCCAGGGCGAGGAGGTCGTGCACGAGTACGCCGCCGCCGGCACCTACACCGTCACGCTGACCGTCACCGACGACGACGGCGCCTCCACCACGGCCACCCGCGAGGTCGTCGTCCCCGCGACCGACGCGGGCGGCCCGACCGACCCGGCGGAGCCGACCGAGTACGGCACCCCCCTGCCCAACACCGGTGCCGACGTCCTGGGCCTGGCCGCGGTCGGCGGGCTGGTCCTGGCCGGCGGTGGCGCCGGGCTGGTCGTGAGCCGTCGCCGCCGGGCCGGTTCCGCGTCCTGACCGTGGCCACCCGCGTCCCGCCCGCCGGCACCCGGCGGGTGGGACGCCATCGGACAGGGGGACCGATGATCCGCACGCTCGTCCGCGGGCTCTCCGAGCTCGCGGTCACCGCCGGCGCGGTGCTGCTCCTCTTCGTCGTCTACGAGGTCTGGGTGACCGACCTGTTCAGCGACCGGGCGCAGGACCAGGTCGCCGAGGAGCTCCGCGAGGACTGGACGACCGGCACGCCCGATCCCGAGCCCGACCTCGGCCAGGCATTCGCCTTCGTGCACGTCCCGCGCTTCGGCGCGGACTGGACCCGCGCCGTGGTCGAGGGGACCGACCCGGACGAGCTCGAGGAGGGCCCCGGCCACTACGTCGGCTCCGCCATGCCCGGGGAGCAGGGGAACTTCGCCCTGGCCGGCCACCGCGTCGGGCGCGGCAGCCCGTTCCTCGCCCTCGACGTCCTCCGGCCCGGTGACCCGGTCGTCGTGGAGACCGTGGACGCCTGGCACGTCTACCGGGTGACGACGACGACCGTCGTCGACCCGAGCGAGAGCAGCGTCGTGGCACCCACCCCCGGCGGGGCGGCGAACGGCGAGCCGACCGGGGCGTTCCTCACCATGACCACCTGCCATCCGAAGTTCTCCACCCGCGAGCGGCTCGTCGTGCACGGGGAGCTGGAGGGCTCGACCAGCAAGACCGCGGCCCCGGACGGCCCCGCGGCCCTCGAGGAGGTCTGAGGCGTGTACTCCTGGATCTGGCACCACCTGCCCGGCCCGCTCCCGGTACGGGGGACGACGGCGCTCGTGCTGGTCCTCGCCGTGGTGGCGCTGCTGCTGTTCGTCGTCTTCCCGGTGGCCTCCTCGCACCTGGAGTTGTGGACGCCCTCGCTCTGAGGGACCACGGCACGCGACAGCGGGCGGGACCGGCGAACCGGCCCGCCCGCTGTCGTCGGTCAGCGCTGGAGCGACGAGTACAGCGCCGTCTCGAACTCCAGGTAGCCGCCGAAGGAGGTGGCGTCCCCGAAGGGCAGGACCTGCGTCGCCCAGAAGCCGCCGCAGCCGTTCTCCCGGTCGATCCAGTAGAAGAGGTTGCCCAGCCCGGCCCAACCCAGGGCGCCCGCGGGCCGGCCGGTCGGCGCGGGCTCGTCGTTGACCATGAACGGCAGCGACCAGGACTTCGACAGCCCGGGGAAGAACTCCGCGTCGTGGGTCACCGACGGGATGACCCCGGGCAGCATCCTCAGCTTGAGGTCGCCGAGGTGGTTCTGCACGGCCATCTGCACCGTCTCCGGCTGCAGGACGGCGCCGCCCTCTCCGCGGCCGTCGTTGAGCCACATGCGGATGAAACGCATGTAGTTCCCGACCCTGCCGTAGAGCCCCTGGCCGCCCATGTGCACCTCGGGCGGCTGGGGCAGGTCCCAGTCGTCCATCGGCCTCAGCGACCCGTCGGCGCCCCGGGCGTGCATGGTCGCCCGGCGTCCCTGCAGCCGGTCGTCCGGCTCGAACGTCGTCTCGGTCATCCCGAGCGGCTGGAAGATCCGCGCGGCGAAGACGTCGCCGAGGCGTTCACCGGTGACGCCCTCCACCACCTGGCCGGCCCAGTCGGTGCTGCTGCCGTACTCCCACCGCTCGCCCGGGTCGAACAGCAGCGGGGTCTGCAGGCAGGCCTTGGTCGCGGTGAGGACGCGGGGCTGCCCGTGGTCGGTGGCCAGCCGGTTGTAGTGCTCGTTGAAGAAGTCGTAGCCGAAGCCGGCGGTGTGGGTGAGCAGGTGCTTGGTGGTGATCTCCCGCTTCGGGTCGCGCAGTCGGGGTGAG
>DATIMX010000012.1:0-18355 GCA_035474935.1 Geodermatophilus sp.
TCCTCCGGGTCCCACTCGTGGCTGGTGTACAGGCTCCGGAGCTTCCCCGTGGGCTGCAGGTCGACCCAGGGGTACAGCTCCTTGGCCGGCTTGTAGCCCGGCTTGCGCACGTGGGTGCGCGTCACGAGGTCCGCGAACTGCTCGGGCGCGACCCCGCCGTAATAGCTCTCAGCGGCGGCGGAGTCGGAGTCGGCGTCGTAGTAGACCCGCTCCCGGGCCGCGGCCAGCTCGGCCAGGGCGGCCGCGACGTCGGCCGCCGTCAGCCCGGGCATCTGCAGGACGTCGCTGGTGCTCACGGGGCAACACCTACCGGGCAATCGTCACCGTGGCGTCAATGGCGTCATCGGCCGGGTGGTCGCTGCCCACCCTGCTCGTCACCGGATGACGAGCGGTCGCGGGCCCGGTGGACGTCGGCTCGACCGTGGTCGGCCGCCATCGGCTCCCACAGCGCGACGGCGCCCCCTCCCGGGGGAGGGGGCGCCGCCGGGGGCTCACCGCAGGGTCAGCGCAGGCCCGCCGCGAACTCGCCCTCGAACGCCTCCTGGACGACGGTGGCGCCACCCGGGACGTCGGCCGGCCGCAGGATGAAGCTCTGCAGGCTGGGCGAGCGCCCGGTCTCGAAGCCCTCGATCGGGACGACGAGGCCGCCGGTGTCGACGTCCTGCAACTCGTCGAAGGCGCTGACCACGCCGGCACGGGTGAGGTCGCCGTTCTCGCAGGCCGCGTCCAGGACCTGCTTCATGATCTCGCTCATCCCGTAGCCGACGAGCACGCCGAGGCTGGGCTGCACGTTCGGGTAGGCCGCCTGGTACTGCTGCAGCAGTTCGGGCTGGGCGTCGAACGCCGACACCGGGCTGGCCACGTACAGGTTGTCCTTCAGCGCCTGCGCGGCCGGACCCTGCAGCAGACCCGGCGCGAACACCGGGTTGCTGCCGATGATCGGCACGTTGAGCCCCTGGGCCGCCGCCACGCCGGCCGCCGAGGCGGTCTGCGTGGGCGCGACGGTCAGGGCGATCGCGTCGACCCCGGCCGCGGCGAACTGGGTGATCTGCGCGCTCATGTCCTGGTCGGTGGCCTTGATCTGCGCCGGGATGATGGTCAGCCCGCGCTGCTCGGCCACGGCCTCACTGCCGGCCAGGCCGTTCTCGCCGTACTCGCCCTCGAAGTAGATGTGGCCGACGGTGTCGCCGTCCTGCAGCAGGCCCTGGTCGAACAGGTAGGAGTAGCCGTTGGACAGCTCGACGTCGTAGGTGGCGCCGACGACGCCGGTGCCGGGGATCTCCGTGAGGGTGCGCGCCCAGGCCGACGGGAAGTTGACGATCTGGTCGGACTCGTACTCCGGGGCCAGCGCGGTGTTGATCGGCGAGCCGATCGTCTGCTGCATCGCCAGGATGTTGGGCTCCATGCCGCTGTAGAGCTGCACGCCGGTCTGCGGGACGTAGCCGGTGTCCTGGACGTCGAGCTCGACGGTGTACGTGTCGCAGACCTTGTTGTCCTGCCAGAACAGCGTGTTGGCGTTGGTGATGTCCTGGCCGAGGGCGGCGAACACACCGGTCAGGTCGGTGAGCACGCCGAGGGTGATCGTCGTCCCCTCGACGCCGACGTCGGTCTGCACGTCGGCGCCCGAGCCGCCCTCCCCCCCTCCGCCGCTGCTGGACTCCGGCGCCTTGGTGCTGCAGCCGGCGGTCGCCACGACGACGACCGCGGCGACCGCGGTGGTCGCGCGGAGTGCCTTGCCTGTTCTCATCTGGTGTCGCTCCCTTGTGCTGGACGGTCGGAGGGGGTCGGTGCGGAGCCGGGTTGCTCCGGGGGCGGTGCGGGAACTCCGCCGCGGGCGGGCGCACGGCCCCGGCGGAAGCGTTGGGTGAGGCGCTGCCCGATGCCGGCCAGCCCGGCGGGCTCGAACAGGACGACGAGGATGATCGCGGCGCCGTACAGATACCGGGCGGCGAAGCCCGCGGAGACGCCGCCCTGCCCCGGTGCGCTGACCAGCGGCAGCACGTCGGCGTACTGCTGGAACAGCAGCGGCAGCGCGGTGACGAACAGCGCCCCCAACACCGAGCCCCCCACCGATCCCAACCCGCCCAGCACGATCATCGCCAGGTACTGGATGGAGACGACCAGGCCGAAGGACTCCGGGGCGATGCTGCCGATCGACAGTGCGTAGAGGACCCCGGACAGGCCGGCGTACATCGAGCTGACCAGGAAGACCCGCGCCTTGTAGGCCTGCACGTTGACGCCCATGACCGACGCTGCCACCTCGCTGTCCCGCAGCGTCTGCAGCGCCCGGCCGGGCCGGCTGCGCAGCAGGTTCCGGGCGAACACGTAGGCGGCCAGCAGCAGGACCAGGCCCAGGTACCAGAGCCGCTCGGCCTCCCGGAACGGCACGCCCAGCACCCACAGCTGCGGGTCGCTGTTGCCGAACGTGAACCCGAACAGCGAGAACTCCGGCACCGAGCGGCCGTTGAAGCCACCCGTCACCGGCGTCCAGGTGTTGAGCACGTGGACGCCGATGAAGACCAGCCCCAGCGAGGCGACGCCGAGGTAGATCCCCCGCAGCCGCGCCGCGATCGGGCTGAAGAGCAGCCCGGCGAAGCCGGCGAGCAGGACACCGACGACCATCCCGACGATCGGCGGCAGGCCCAGCCCCTCGAGTCCGGCGCGGGTGCCCAGCCCGCCGGACTCCCCGGAGACGTAGGCGTAGCTGACCGCCCCGACGGCGAGGAAGAAGGCGTGCGCCAGGGACAGCTGCCCGGTGGTGCCCACGAGCAGGTTCAGGCCGATGGCGCCGATCGCGGCGCCGAACACCGCGAAGCCCGTGCGCAGCCAGAACTCGTCGAAGTACAGCGGGAAGACCAGCAGGAAGCCCAGCAGCGCGGCGATCAGCACCCACTTGACCACGGAACCGCGGCGGGCGGCGAGCGGCCGGGACGCGCGGGACGCCGAGCGGGAGGACCCCGCCGGCGGGGCGACGGTCTGCTCAGACACGGGTCAGCTCCTTGGTGCCGAAGAGCCCCGACGGCCGGACGAGGAGAACGGCGATCATCACGACGTAGGGGATGACCTCGCCGAACCCGCGACCGAGGAAGAGCAGGTTCTCCTGGTAGCCGGCGGCGAAGGACTCGGCCAGGCCGATGAGCAGCCCGCCCACCAGCGCGCCGCCGGTGGAGTCCAGGCCGCCGAGGATGGCGGCAGGGAAGGCACGCAGCGCCGTGGCGTACACGGCCGAGCTGACGCCGGGTGTGGGGCTGCCGACCAGGAACAGGGCGGCCACCCCGGCGAGGACGCCGGCGACGACCCAGGCCAGTGCGGAGACCCGGCCCTGCCGGATGCCCATCAGAGCCGCCGTCTCGCCGTCCTCCGCCGAGGCGCGCATGGCCACGCCCCAGCTCGAGTACTTGAAGGCGACGAAGAACAGCGCGATGAAGACGCCGGCCACGATCATGGCGATGAGCCGGTTCTGGGTGATCCCGATGCCGCCGATGCGGACGGAGTCCCCGCCCCACGGGTGCGGCACGTTGAGGATGTCGGGGCCGATCCGCCGGATCAGCTCGGTCAGCAGGATGATGTCGACGCCGATGGTGACGATCGCGAGGCTGATCACGGGCGCGCCGCGGAGGCGGTTGATGATCAGCCGCTCGATGATCAGTGCGGCCAGCGCGGTGATCACCAGACCGGCGAGCGCGGCACCCCAGAATCCCAGCGGCTCGGACAGCCGCGCGATGGAGTAGGCCCCCAGCAGCAGCAGGGAGCCCTGGGTGAAGCTCACGACCTCGCTGGCCTTGAAGATGATCACGAAGCCGAGCGCGATCAGCGCGTAGATGGCGCCGAGCGACAACCCGTTCAGCAGGAGCGAGAGGAACTGGGTCACGAGGTCGTCCCTGGCGTGTCGGTGGGGTGGTGGGCGGCGGCCTCGGCCGGCGTCTGGTCCTCGCCGGAGCCCAGGTAGGCGCGGATGACCTCGGGGTCGGCCTGCACCTGGGCCGGGGTCCCGTCGGCGATCCGGCGTCCGAAGTCCAGGACGGTGACCCGGTCGGCCAGGGACATGACCATCCCCATGTCGTGCTCGACCAGGACGATCGAGATGCCCAGAGCCGCGCGGATCTCCCGGATGGCCTCGGCCATCCGGCCGGTCTCCTCGGCGTTCATCCCGGCCACCGGCTCGTCGAGCAGCAGCAGCCGCGGCTCGGTGCACAGCGCGCGGGCCACCTCCACCCGCTTCTGGTCGCCGTAGGACAGCACGCCGACCGGCGTGTGCAGCTTGTCGCCGAGGTCGAGGAACTCGGCGATCTCCCGGATCCGCTCGCCGTGGACCCTCCCCTCCCGGGTGGCGCGGGGCAGCCGCAGCCCGGAGGAGAGGAACCCGGCCTTCGTGAGGTGGTGACGGCCGAGCATGAGGTTCTCGGCCACCGACTGCGCGCCGGAGAGGGCGATGTTCTGGAACGCGCGGGCCACGCCGACCCCCGCGATCTGGAACGGGCGCATCTGGTCGAGCCGGACGTCGCCGAAGCGGACCTCCCCCGAGGCGGCCTTGTAGACGCCGGAGAGGACGTTGAACATCGTCGACTTGCCGGCGCCGTTGGGCCCGATGACCGCGTGGATGGTCCCCGGCGCGACGGTGAAGGAGACGTCGTTGAGCGCCTGGATGGCGCCGAAGCGGACGCTGACGTGCTCGACCTCGACCGGCGGGACGTCGGACCGGGTCTCGGTCGCGGCCGCGGTCACGCCGTCCACCGCGAGAGCGTGCGGCGCGAGTGGCGGCCGACCGGCCCGGAGGCCGCCGGGTCGCCGTGGCCGAGGTAGAGCCGCTGCACCTCGTCGGTGCGGGCCAGCTCCTCGGCCGGCCCGGACAGGGACACCCGGCCGACGTCGAGGACGTAGGCCAGGTCGGCCACGCCCAGCGCCATCGTGGCGTTCTGCTCGACCAGCAGCACCGAGGTGCCCTGCCGGTTGATCTCGGCGACGACCTCGCCGATCTGGCCGATCACCCGCGGGGCCAGCCCCAGCGAGGGCTCGTCGAGCAGCAGCAGCTTGGGGCTGGCCATGAGCGCCCGGCCGATGGCCAGCATCTGCTGCTCACCGCCGGAGAGCAGCCCCGCCCGCTGGCCGCTGCGCTCGGCCAGCACGGGGAACAGGTCCTGCACCCGGGCGTGCGCGGCGGCCTTGGCGGCGCGGTCCCGGTTGCCCATCCCGCCGGCGCGCAGGTTCTCCTCGACGGTGAGCCGGCCGAAGATCCGCCGGCCCTCCGGCACCTGGACCACGCCCCGGCGGACGATCTGCCCGGGGTCGCGGCCGGTGAGGACGTCGCCGTCGAACTGCACCGAGCCCTCGTCCACGCGGCCACGGTGCAGCCGCAGCGTCCCGGAGATGGTCCGGAGCAGCGTGCTCTTGCCGGCCCCGTTGCTGCCGAGGACCGCGACGACCTTGCCGTCGGGGACCTCCATGGTCACGCCGCGCACGGCCTCGACGGCGCCGCCGTAGGTCACCCGCAGCGAGTCGATGCTCAGCATGCGGGCCGCTCCGCGGTTCCGGGCGAGGCGGCCGGCACCGGCCGGTCAGCGCGCCGCGGAACGGCATCGGTCTGTGATGCAGGGCACATGGCCGGACACTGTAAGGGCACGGCGCGCCGATCCGGGCACTGACCACGCAGATCGTGATCAGCAGGTGACCTGGGCTCGTGACGGGCTCCCCACCACGGCATATGGGTTGCGCAGCGCAACTTCCGGACAGCACGAGGGACCCGCCGCAGAGCGGGTCCCTCGGGTGCTCGGTGGACTCGGCGGTCTCGTTCCGGGCCTCGCCGCGAGCCTGGTGACGTGCTGGCACGGCCTCCTGCAGGGCCCCGCCGTGAGCCTGGTGACCTGCTGAAACGGCCCCCCTGCAGGGCCCCGCCGTGAGCCTGGTGACGTGCTGGAACGGCCCCGTCCCGAGGCTCGTCCCGAGTGTGCGAGGGATGAGGAGGACGGAGTCCTTCCTCAGGCCGCGCCGACTCCTGCGCTGGACACGGGCTGCTCGACGGCGAGCAGGTCGTAGAGGCCGGTGATCTGCAGCGGCCGGACGACCGCCCGGCTGGAGGCGATCACCCGGAGGGCGACGCCGGCCTCGGTCGCGCGGCGGTGCGCGCCGGCGAGCACGCACAGGCCGGCGGAGTCGAGGAACGTCACGGCGTCGAGGTCGACGGTGAGCGTCGGGACGCCGTCGGCGAAGGCCGTGTCCAGGACCTCGCGCAGCTGCGGAGCGGTGGACGAGTCGACCTCACCGGTGACGGTGAGCAGGACGCCGGTGTCGGTGGAACCGGTCACGTCGATGGAGACCAGGTCGGGGACGGGAGCAGCGGTCACGGTGCGCCTCCCAGATGTAGGCGAACCCGTGCGGAGGACCACGACGACAGCCGTGGCACGACGCGGAGTCCGGCATCAGGTGCCGCGGCTGACTGTTGAACCGCTACCCCCGACGGTAGGGATCTCCGACACCGATATCAAGGCCTGTCGGAGAGTCGGGGTCCGGCGACCTCGGACCCCACCGGGTGGGCGACCCGGTCCGCTCCGCGGACGGGGATACTGGACGGCGTGGCGCGGCGACTGATCGGGTGGGGTGGGGTCTGGCTGGTCGGCTCGATCGCCGCCTTCCTGCTGCTCGACCCGATCCTCGCCTCCTTCCTGGTCATCGTCGGCCTGTGTCTCTGGGGCGTCGCGGTGCTGTCCAGCGGCTGGGAGCAGCACCCCTCCTTCGAGCAGCGCGAGCTCGCCCGGGCCCGTCGGCGCGCCGAGCGCCGGGAGAGGACGAAGGACGCCCGGGCCCGCGACCGTGCCCGCTGGGAGGCCCACCAGCAGCGCAAGGCGGAGCGCGGAGCCGACCGGTGAGCCGGTCGGCGGCGCCCCGGTAATCCGGTCGACGGCGCCGCGGCGCGTCCGTAGCGTCGTCCCCATGCGGTCCTGACCCGTCCTCGTGACGTCCCGCGGGTCGAGCACGTGCTCCCCCCGTCAGCGCCGTCCTCCTGCGCCGGTGCTTCCTCCCCGCTGTCCCCCGGCTGCCGGTCGCGCAGCCCTGCCCTCCTCCGGAGGTCTGCCTTGTCACGCCCGCACCGCGCCCTCGACGGCGCACCCGCCACCGCCCGGGCCTCCCTCCCCGAGACCGGGGCGGCCGACCTCGACCGCCTGGCGCACGCCGTCCTCGCCCGCCCCGGCGCCGCCCTCGGCGCCGCGCTGCGCGCCGTCCTGCCCGGCACGGCCGGCGCCCGGTGGCTGCGGTCGGAGGGCCTGCGCCCCACCACCCGCGCCGCCGACCTGACCGCCGAGCAGTGGCTGTCACTGCACCGCTGCTACGCCGCGGCCGGCCACCTTCCGGGGCCCGCCGCGGCCGGCGGGCGCAGCGGCCGACCGTCGGCACACGGGCACGCACCCGGCGCGCACGCCATCCCGCGCTGGGGCCAGTGAAAGAGGACCCCCTTGCCCCCCGCCACTCGCGAGCTCGCGCCAGGCCCCGTCCAGAGGCTCGCCGCGAGCGTGCGAGCGGTGAGGAGGCCGGGGTCCTTCTGCCTGCAAGGGGGCCGACGGGAGGCGCCGTCGGTCCCACCTCACGGGCCGACGGCGTCCTCGGCGGCGAGCGCGGCGGCGCGGTCGGGGTGTGCGAACGCCTCGGCCAGCGCCTGGCGCAGCGGCCACGCCCTCGCCCGCCAGGCCAGCGCCCGCCCGAGCGCGTCCGGTGTGCCGTCGACGTGGTCGACCCCGTTCCCCGGCCACCACGGCACCACCCGGCCACCGGCCCGCAGCGGCTCGTGGACGGCGACCTCGCCGGACAGCTCGGTCACGCCCAGCCGCGCGGCGGCCAGCGCCGCCCCCGGGACGTCGGCCCAGCGCACGGTGCGCGCCGGACGGCTCTCCACCCGTGCCCGGACCACCTCGCCGGCCAGGGGCAGGTCCAGCAGGTCGGCGACCGGCCCGGGCGCCCCGCCCGCGGGCACGAGTGCGGAGTCGACCAGTGGCAGGGACCACGGCGCGTCGAGGACGACGGCCTCCGCGGCGGGCACCACGCGGTCCGGGGCCACGCGCACCCGGTCCGGCGGGTCCACGTCGACGCCGTCCAGCGCCGCGGCGAGCCGGGCGTGCACGGTGCGCAGCACCGCCGGGGCGACGGTCCGGCGCGGGTCGCCGAGCCGGTCGAGCAGGTCCAGCGCGCCATCGACGTCGGCCAGGACGTCCCCCACCGAGGCCGGTGGCCGCAGCAGGTGGAGCAGGGCCGGGGCGGCGTCGGCCGGTTCGTACAGCCCCCGCAGCTCCGCCGCGGAAGGGTGCCGCAGCCGGTCCGGACGCCGCCCGCGGAGTACCGGGTGGGTCGCCAGCCACCAGCGCAGGTGGCCGGGCACCGGCACGCCGTCGAGGACGACGTCGGCCCACGCCTGCGCGGGCAGCTCGGCCAGCAGCGGCAGCGCCCCGGCCCAGTCGGCGACCAGTTCCAGGTCCCGGACCGCGGTCAGCGGCGGCCAGGACGGCGCGGGCGCATCGGCGGGCAGCCGGTCGAGGACGGCGTCGGCCCAGTCCTGCGCCCCGTCGACGTCGAGATCGCCGGGGTCCTCGGCGGACACCAGTGCGAAGCCGTCGAGCACCCCCACGGCGCGCAGCACGTCCGGGTCGGCGGCCACCGCGGGGTCCAGCGTCCCCAGTGCGCCGTCGGCCAGCACGGCGGCGAAGCGCGACCGGGGCAGCACCAGCTCCCCCGCCGGCGCCCAGCCGCCGTCGGCGTCGGGCAGCGCCAGCTCGGCCAGCCACGGCAGCTCCCCGGGCGCGGGACCGGCCGCGGCCACCAGCGCCAGGACGGCGTCGGCGAACGCGCCCGGGTCGCGGTCGGTGTCCCAGCCGTCGTCGGCGGCGTCGACCGAGGCCTCGACCGCCGTCCGCACCTCCGGGTCGTCGAGCACCACGGCGGCGGTCGCGGGACGGGCGCCGAGCCGCTCCAGCAGCCGGCGGGCGGCGGGCGGGGCGACGGCGTCCGGATCGGCCACCCGCAGCCCGAGCGGACCCAGTCGCGCCACCGGCAGCCCCGCGTCGGGCAGCAGCACCCCCGACGGCCCGTGCGCGGTGCGGCCGTCGGCGAGCGGCACCGGCAGCGCGGCCAGCTCCTCGCGCTCGGCGCCGTCCAGGGCGGCGTAGAGCCGCGCCCACCACGCCGGCGGCCGGGCGACCCCGCGGACCGCCTCCACCGCCTCGGCGGTGCCGACCCGGCGCACCCCGAGCGCGGCGAGCGCGGGCAGGTCGCCGCGGCCGGCCCAGGCCGCCGGCAGCAGCCCGGGCAGGACGCCGGTCAGCGCAGCCACCCGCTCCTCGGTCGGCTCGGCGAGCGCCGCGGCCCGGCCGGGGGGCTGGCGGTCGCGCTCCGCCCCGGCCACCGGCAGCCACGCCGCCTCCCGCAGCCGCTCCAGCGCCGCGGTGCACAGGGCGGCGTCCAGCTCGGCGCCGGCCAGCCCGACGCGCGGCACCAACGCGAGCACGGCAGCGTCGTCGGCCAGCCCCGCGAGCAGGTCGGCGTAGGCGCCGGCCGCCTCGGCCACCAGCGCGTCGGTGACCGGCCCGGGCAGCACGTGGCGCCGGTCGGGCCCCAGCGGGAAGGGGGCGATCAGCCGGGCGGGCAGGGTCAGCGGCTCGTCGCTGGGCGTCGGGCCGTGCACCCGCTGCGGCAGCGGCAGGGGCACCGGGCGGCCGTCGTCGTCCAGCGGCACCGCCCAGGTGAGCGACCAGGCGCGGCGCTCCCGCTCCTCGACCGGCCGGCCGGCGAGCAGCTCCTCCGGCAGCAGGCCGTCCCACCGCTCGAGCCGCCAGGTCGTCGTCCGGTCGCCGTCGGTCAGCTGCGCCCGCGCGTCCGTGTACCGCACCGCCAGGGACCGCACGGCACCGTCGAGGACGACGTCGATCCCGGCGAGGCCGGGCAGTGCGAGCAGCAGCTCGGCCTCGAGCTCCTCGAGCGCGGCCCGGACGACGGCCCGCGACCCGGCGCGCAGCGGCAGCACCACCTCGGTGGCGAAGCCCTCGGGCGGGGTCCCCTCGGCCGGCCACGGCAGCCGCAGCACCGGCACCGCGCCGTCCCGGCGGGCCACCTCGTCGGTCAGCGCGGCGATGCCGGCGACCTGGGCGCGGGTGCGGTCGGCGCCGAACGCGACCCCGCCGGTGGTGGAGTGCACCGCCGGCTCCTCGGTGACCGCGAGCACCGCGGCGAAGCCGACCCCGAAGCGGCCGACGGACGACGGCGCGTCGCGCTTGGCCGACGCGCGCAGCGTCGCCAGGCCCTGCACCCCGGCGGCGTCGAGCGGGGCGCCGGTGTTGGCCGCACGCAGCAGCTCTCCCCCGGCGCCGTCCTCGGCGAGCGTCAGCCGCAGCCGGCCCGGCACGCCGGCCCGGGCGGCGGCGTCGGCCGCGTTCTGCGCCAGCTCGACCAGCAGCCGGTCGCGGTAGCCGCCGCGGACGAGGTCCTCCTCGGCGTTGGCGTCCTCGCGGAAGCGGGCCGGGGAGCCGGCCCAGGCGGCGAGCACCCGCCGGCGCAGCTCGGCGGTGTCGAAGGGGTCGGACATCCGGCCAGCATGGCAGCGCCGCGAAGGGGTATCCCCGGTGCGTGTCCGAGATCGACGTGTCCCAGTACCGGTTGCAGGCCCTCCCCGACGACGACTCCGACGAGGACTGGGACGACGACGGCGAGCTGTTCGGCCCGGACGGCAGGCGGGTCGAGACCTGGCGGGAGGGCTACCCGTACGGCGAGCGGCTGCCGCGCAAGGAGTACGAGCGGGAGAAGCGCCGGCTGCAGATCCAGCTGCTGCGGCTGCAGAGCTGGGTGAAGGAGACCGGCCAGCAGATGGTGGTCCTCTTCGAGGGGCGCGACGCCGCGGGCAAGGGCGGCACGATCAAGCGCTTCACCGAGCACCTCAACCCCCGCGGCACGAAGGTGATCGCGCTGGACAAGCCGTCGGAGCGCGAGCAGACCCAGTGGTACTTCCAGCGCTACGTGCAGCACCTCCCGGCCGCCGGCGAGATCGCCCTGTTCGACCGGTCCTGGTACAACCGCGCCGGCGTGGAGCGGGTGATGGGCTACTGCACCGACGAGCAGTACCAGCGGTTCATGCGCCAGGCGCCGGACTTCGAGCGGATGCTCGTCGACAGCGGCATCCGGCTGGTGAAGTTCTGGTTCTCGGTGTCCCGGCGCGAGCAGCGCACCCGCTTCATCGTCCGGCGGATCGACCCCGTGCGGCAGTGGAAGCTCTCCCCCACCGACCTGGCCTCGCTGGACCACTGGGACGACTACACCGCGGCCAAGGAGGCGATGTTCGCCGCCACGGACACCGCCCACGCGCCCTGGACGGTGATCAAGAGCAACGACAAGAAGCGCGCCCGGCTCGAGGCGCTGCGCCACGTCCTGTACTCCATGCCCTACGAGGGCAAGGACGAGGCGGTCGTCGGCCGGCCGGACCCCAACATCGTCGTGGCCGCGGCCGACGTCCTGGAGTCCGACCGCGAGGCGCTCGAGCGGGAGGAGCTGGCCTCGGCCCGCTGACGGTCGTCGCCGTCCACGGCTGCTACCGGCGGGTAATTTGCATTCCCATGTCGCTCGCCGAGCAGAGGGGCGGCGCCGAGAGGCCCGCCGCCGAGACGTTCGAGTCGACCGCGCCCGCCACGGGCGCGGTCGTCGGTGTGTTCCCCGTGCACGGGCCGGACGACGTCCGCGCGGCGGTGGACCGTGCCCGCGCCGCCGCCGCGACGTGGGCCGACCTCGGCTTCGACGGGCGCCGGACGCGGCTGGCGGCCTACCGCGGCTACCTCGCCCGCCGGGTGCACGAGCTGGCCGACCTGGTGCACCGCGAGAACGGCAAGCCGCACGCCGACGCGATCCTCGAGATCACCCTCACCGTCGACCACCTCGCCTGGGCGGCCACCCACGCACGCAAGGTGCTCGGCCCGCGCCGGGTCAGCCCGGGCCTGCTGGCGGCCAACCACGCGGCGTGGCTGGAGTACCAGCCGCTCGGCGTCGTCGGCGTGATCGGCCCGTGGAACTACCCGGTGTTCACGCCGATGGGCTCGATCGCCTACGCGCTGGCGGCCGGCAACGCCGTCGTCTTCAAGCCCTCCGAGCACACGCCGGCCGTGGGCACGTGGCTGGCCGACGCCTGGCGGGCCGCCGTCCCCGACGTCCCGGACGCCCTGCAGGTCGTCACCGGCCACGGGGAGACCGGCGCGGCACTGTGCCGCGCGGGCGTGGGCAAGCTGGCCTTCACCGGCTCGGCGCCCACCGGCCGGAAGGTCATGGCCGCCTGCGCCGAGACCCTCACGCCGGTCCTCATGGAGCTCGGCGGCAAGGACGCGATGATCGTCGACGACGACGCCGACGTGGCCGCCGCGGCCGACGCCGCCGTGTGGGGCGCGATGAGCAACGCCGGGCAGACCTGCATCGGCATCGAGCGGGTCTACGCCACCGAGCGGGTGTACGACGCCTTCGTCGCCGAGGTGACCGAGAAGGTGCGCGGGCTGCGCCCGGGCACCGACGGCGAGGCCGCCTACGGCCCGATGACGATGGCCTCGCAGACCGACGTCGTCCGCCGGCACGTGGACGACGCGGTCGCGGCGGGCGGCCGGGTCGCGGCCGGGGGCACGGTCGAGGGCCGCATGGTGGCGCCGACGGTGCTGCTCGACGTCCCCGAGACCTCCGCGGCGGTGCGCGAGGAGACCTTCGGCCCGACGCTGACCATCACCCGGGTGCGCGACGCCGAGGAGGCGCTGGAGCGCACCAACGCCAACGCCCACGGCCTGGCCGGCGCGGTCTTCTCCCGGTCGAGGGCCCGGGCCATGGACCTCGCCCGCCGGATGAGGAGCGGGATGACGTCGGTGAACTCGGTGCTCACCTTCGCCTCGGTGCCCGCGCTGCCCTTCGGCGGCGTGGGCGAGAGCGGTTTCGGCCGGATCCACGGCGAGGACGGGCTGCGCGAGTTCACCCGCGCCAAGGCCATCACCCGGCAGCGTTTCGGGCTGCCGGTGGACCTGATGAGCTTCGCCCGGCCGGCCGCGGCCGCCGACGCCCTCGCCCGGGTCATGAGCCTCGTGCACGGCCGGCACAGGTGACCACCTCCGTGGGCGGCGAGGAGTTCGACGTCGTCGTCGTCGGCGCGGGTTCGGCCGGCTGCGCGCTGGCCGGGCGGCTCTCCGAGGACCCGTCGCTGCGGGTGCTGCTGCTGGAGGCCGGCGGCTCCGACGACGTCCTGGAGGTGCAGGTCCCGGCCGCGCTGTACAAGGTCTGGCGCACCCGGCGGGACTGGAACTACACGACGGAGCCCCAGCCCGGTCTGGGCGGACGGCGGCTGTTCTGGCCGCGGGGCAAGCTGCTGGGCGGGTCGTCGTCGATCAACGCGATGATCTACGTCCGGGGTGGCTCGTGCGACTACGACGAGTGGGCCGAGCTGACCGGCGACCCGTCGTGGTCCTACGAGCACGTGCTGCCGCTGTTCCGCCGGATGGAGGACAACGCCCGCGGTGCCGACCGCTTCCACGGCGTCGGCGGGCCGCTGCGGGTGGAGGACCCGCGGTCGCCGCACGCCTGGTCGCGGGCCGCCGTGGCGTCCGCGCTCGCCGCCGGGTACCCGCGCAACGACGACTTCAACGGCGCCGCCCAGGAGGGCGTCGGGCTCTACCAGCTCACCCAGCGCCGCGGCCGCCGCTGGTCGGCCGCCGACGCCTACCTGCACCCGGCCGCCGGCCGGCCCAACCTGACCGTGCGGACCGGCGCCCTGACCACCCGCGTGCTCGTCTCCGGCGGGCGGGCCACCGGCGTCGAGTACCGGTCCGGCGGGCAGACCCGCACCGCGCACGCCGCGGCCGAGGTGGTGCTGGCCGGCGGGGCGGTCAACTCGCCGCAGCTGCTGATGCTCTCCGGCATCGGGCCGGGAGCGCACCTGCGCGAGGTCGGCATCGATGTCGTGCACGACCTGCCCGGGGTCGGCGTCGGCCTGCAGGACCACCCGCTGGTGCCGGTCGTCTGGCACACCCGGTCGGGGAGGTCGCTGTTCCGGGCGGAGTCGCCGTCGGGCTACGCGCGCTGGTTCGGCGCCCGCCGCGGCCCGCTGACCTCGAACCTGGCCGAGGCCGGGCTGTTCACCCGCTCGCGCCCGGACCTGGCCGAGCCCGACCTGCAGTACCACTTCCTGCCGGTCAAGTTCTGGCGGCAGGCGGAGGTCGACCCCGACGTCGACGCGTTCACGGCCGCCGCCGTCCTGGTGCGGGTGCACTCCCGCGGCTCCGTGCGGCTGCGCTCGGCCGACCCGACCTGGGCGCCGGCCATCGACGCCGGTTACCTCACCGACGAGCGCGACCTCGACGCGCTGGTGTGCGGGATCGAGAAGGCGCGCGAGATCGCGTCGACCGGCCCGTTGGCCGCCGTCCTGGCCGAGGAGTGGTCCCCCGGCGGCACGGTGCACTCCCGGGAGGGGCTGCGGCAGGCGGTGCGCGACACGCTCGAGTCGCTCTACCACCCGGTGTCCTCGTGCCGGATGGGCCCGGACGACGACGCGGTGGTCGACTCCACGCTGCGGGTGCACGGCATCGACGGGCTGCGGGTGGTCGACGCCTCGGTGATGCCGACGCTGGTGCGCGGCAACACCAACGCCCCGACGATCATGATCGCCGAGCGGGCGGCCGACCTGATCACCGGCCGCACCGTCGACCCCACCCTGACCGGCACCGCCTGAGGGAGAACACCTGGCCCCGGTGTATCCGTCGCGGGGCCTCGACGCTCGGACGGGTGTGAGCACCGGACGAGCGACCGTGTCGTGGCCCTACCTCGAGCTGCTCGAGGCAGCCCACTCGCTCGGCCGCGCGGACGGCGGTCTCGCCGCGCAGGTCGAACCGGCGGGCTCGGTCGGCCCGCAGTCGACGTGCTGCCGGGGCCGCGAGCCGGAGGAGTTCGCCCGTCTCCTGTGGGCCGACCGGCCGGGTGCTCCCCCGAGCGGCCTCCGGGTGAACGCGCCCCTCTGGTACGCCCACGGCTTCTCCGAGGGCCTGGCCGCCGAGCGCCGCCAAGCGGTGACCGCCGCCGGAACGGGCTCGCTCCCGCGGACCTCCTGAGACGCCGGCCGGCTCAGCCGTGGGCCTGGGCGGCCGCGGCCTCCTCGCGGTCGGTCGGCAGCGCCGTGTCGACGGCGGGCTGCCGGGTGTGCGGGATGAGGAACGACATGGCCGCCGCGGCGATGCACAGCGCGCCGGCGAGGAACCAGGCCAGGTCGTAGGAGCCGGTCACGTCGCGGATCACACCGCCGCCGAAGGCCGCGAACGCCGACCCGACCTGGTGCGAGGCGAACACCCAGCCGAACACCACCGGCGCCCGGGGGCCGAAGAACTCGCGGCACAGCGCCAGGGTCGGCGGCACGGTGGCCACCCAGTCCAGGCCGTAGAACACGATGAACGCGACCATGCTGACGTGCAGGTCGGGCCCGAAGAGGGCCGGCAGCAGGAACAGCGACAGCCCGCGCAGCCCGTAGTAGGCCAGCAGGAGCAGCCGCGGGTCGGTGCGGTCGGTCAGCCAGCCCGACAGCACCGTCCCGGCGATGTCGAAGACCCCGACGACGGCGAGCAGCCCGGCCGCCGTGGTGATCAGCATGCCGTGGTCGTGCGCGGCCGGGATGAAGTGCGGCTGCACCAGCCCGTTGGTCGACAGCCCGCAGATGAAGAACCCGCCGGCCAGCAGCCAGAACGGGACCGTCCGCGCACCGGAGAGGAGCCCGCGCAGCGCCGTCCGCGCAGCGCCGGTGCGCACCGGGTCGGCGTCGTCGGCCGCCGTCCCGCCGTAGGGGACGACGCCCACGTCGCGCGGCCGGTCGCGCAGCAGCCACAGCACCAGGGGGACGACGGCCAGCGCGGCCGCGGTGGTGCCCAGCGACGCCGAGCGCCAGCCCCAGGCCGCGTCGGCCGCCGCGACGAGGGGCAGGAACACCAGCTGCCCGGTCGCCCCGCCCGCGGTGAGGATCCCCGACACCAGGCCACGGCGGGCCACGAACCAGCGGCCGGTCACCGTCGCCACCAGCGACAGCGCCATCGACCCGGTGCCCAGACCCACGAGGAAGCCCCACAGCAGCACCAGCTGCCAGCTCGTGGTCATGAAGACGGTCAGCCCGCTGCCGGTGGCGGTCAGCAGCAGCGCCGCGACGACGACCCGGCGGATGCCGAAGCGCTCCATCAGCGCGGCGGCGAACGGCGCGGTCAGCCCGTAGAGCGCCATGTTGACCGCGACGGCGGCCGAGA
The DNA here is from genome assembly GCA_035474935.1 of Geodermatophilus sp. Classification (GTDB taxonomy): domain Bacteria; phylum Actinomycetota; class Actinomycetes; order Mycobacteriales; family Geodermatophilaceae; genus Geodermatophilus. The sequence continues at coordinate 16,263 of DATIMX010000012.1, forward strand.
TGGTCGTGACCGACCAGCCGAACTCCGCGCGCAGCGGCTCGATGAGCACCCCGGGCACCGCCCGGAACGCCGCGGCGCCGACCAGGGCCAGGAAGGTCACCGCGGCGACCCACCAGGCGGGGTGGACGCGGTACGTGCGCGGCGCGGCGGTGCTCGTCACGACGGAGAGCATGGCGGACGCGGCGGACGACCGGACAGTGGCCGGGAGGCCAACACCTGGAAGGATCTGGCCATGACGACAGGCTCGGTCGTGGTCCGCCCCCATGACGTCGCCGTCCTGGCGCTGCCCGGCTCCATCGCCTTCGAGCTCGGCCTGCCGCACCGGCTGCTGGAGTCCGCCGTCGACGCCGACGGCCACCGGCTCTACCGCGTGCGGGTCGCGACGCTCGACGGCGGCCCGGTGCGCACCTCGGCCGGCTACTCGATCACCCCCGAGCACGACGCCTCGCTGCTGGCCTCCGCCGGGACGGTCGTCGTCCCGGGGGTGTACGGCGGGCCGGCGATGACCGACGGCACGCTCCCCGACGGTCTCGGCGAGACACTGCGGGCCGCCGCCGGGCACGCGCGGCTGGTGTCGATCTGCACCGGGGCGTTCGTGCTCGCCGCCGCCGGCCTGCTCGACGGGCGCCCGGCCACGACGCACTGGATGCACGCCGAGGCCTTCGGCCGCTTGTTCCCCGCCGTCCGGCTCGACCCCGGCGTGCTCTTCGTCGACGACGGCGACGTGCTGACCTCCGCGGGCAACGCCGCCGGCATCGACCTGCTGCTGCACCTGGTCCGCCGCGACCACGGCGGCGAGGTGGCCAACCGGGTGGCCCGGCGCAACGTCGTCGCCCCGTGGCGGGAGGGCGGCCAGGCCCAGTTCGTCGAGCGCCCGCTGCCCGAGGTGGGCGACCACGGGACGGCGGCCACCCGCGCCTGGGCCGTGGAGCGGCTCGGCGAACCCCTGACGCTGGCCGACCTCGCCGCACACGCGCGGATGAGCGTGCGCACCTTCACCCGCCGGTTCCGCGACGAGACCGGCCTCTCGCCGCTGCGCTGGCTGGCGGGGCAGCGACTGGCCCTCGCCCGGCAGCTGCTGGAGTCCACCGACGCGCCGATCGACCGGGTCGCCGCCGACGCCGGCTTCGGCACCCCCGCGTCGCTGCGCCAGCACCTGCGGGCCACCATCGGGGTCCCGCCGGGCACCTACCGGCGCAGCTACCGCGGCGGTGTGACCGGACACTCCCCCGTCTGAGGGCACAGGTCAGCGCCGCGTCTGGTTGAGTAGCAGTACCGGCGCCGCCCTGCTGCCCATCCGGGGCGCGGGACTCGACGTCGGGCTGTGGCAGCGCCACCCCGGCGCGCCCGGCTGTCCGACGTCCCGCCGACGATGCGGTACCCGTCCCTGCCCTGCGCAGGGGCGCTGGTGCGCTCGTGCCGGGTCGCCCGACGGCGAACCGAGCACCGAGGAACACCCATGACCCCGCACGACCCGTCCACCGCTGCTCCCGAGGGCGCCCGCCGGCGCCGTCGCGGCGGCCGCGGCCGGGGCGCCCGCCCCGACACCGCCCAGCGGACCGAGCAGCCGCAGACCGACGCGCCCGTCGTCCCGGTGGGAGACGACGCCATGTCGTCCGCCCACCCCACCACCCCGGCGACGCTCCCCACCGACGCCACCTTCGCCGACCTCGGCGTCCCCGCCCCGCTGGTCGAGGTGCTCGCCGCCAGTGGCATCACCGCGCCGTTCCCGATCCAGGTCGCCACGCTGCCCGACACCCTCGCCGGGCGTGACGTGCTCGGCCGCGGCCGCACCGGCTCGGGCAAGACGCTGGCCTTCAGCCTGCCGCTCGCCGCCCGGCTGGCCGCCTCCGACAGCCGCCGGCAGCCGAGGCGGCCGCGCGCGCTGGTGCTGGTGCCGACCCGTGAGCTGGCCAACCAGGTGCTCGCCGTCGTCCACCCTCTGGCCCGCGCGCTGGGCATGAAGGCGACCACCGTCTTCGGCGGCGTCGGGCAGAACCCGCAGGTGCAGGCGCTGGCCGGCGGCATCGACGTCCTCATCGCCTGCCCCGGCCGGCTGGAGGACCTCATCGGCCAGGGCCACTGCGACCTCT
>DATIMX010000013.1:0-8139 GCA_035474935.1 Geodermatophilus sp.
CCGCTGCGCGCGCTTGTCCATGCTCTGCGCGGCCCTGGCCTTGGTGGCCTTGGCGCGCATCTTGTCCGCCTGCGCGGTCAGCGCGTCGATCTTGCGCTCGGTGTTGGCCCGCTCCTGCCGCCGCCGGCGCTCGTCGGTCTCCCGCTGGACGAGGTAGGGCTTCCACCCGAGGTTGTAGACGTCGACCGTGGCCCGGTTGGCGTCCAGGTGCCACACCTTGTTGACGACGGCGTCCAGCAGCTCGACGTCGTGGCTGATGACGATCAGGCCGCCCTTGTGCGCGGCGAGGAACGTCTTGAGCCAGGTGATCGAGTCGGCGTCGAGGTGGTTGGTGGGCTCGTCGAGCAGCAGCGTCTCGGCGTCGGAGAAGAGGATGCGGGCCAGCTCGACGCGGCGCCGCTGACCGCCGGACAGGGTGCGCAGCGGCTGGCCCAGCACGCGGTCGGGCAGCCCGAGCGCGGTGCAGATGCGCGCCGCCTCGCTCTCCGCGGCGTACCCGCCGAGCGCGGCGAACTGGTCCTCGAGGCGCCCGTAGCGACGCACCGCCCGGTCGCGCTCGGTGTCGTCGGCGGGCTCGGCCATCGCGACCTGCGCCTTGGTCATCTGCGCGCGCAGAACGTCGAGCCCGCGGCCGGACAGCACCCGGTCGCTCGCGGTGGTGTCGAGGTCGCCGCTGCGCGGGTCCTGCGGCAGATAGCCGACCTCGCCGGTGACCGCCACCTTGCCGGCGTGCGGCAGCCGCTCGCCGGCGAGCGTGGTGAGGGTGGTGGTCTTGCCGGCGCCGTTGCGGCCGACGAGGCCGATGCGGTCGCCGGGCTGCACGCGGAGGTCGGCGTCGCTGATGAGGACGCGTGCCCCGGCGCGCAGCTCGAGGCCGGTCGTCGTGATCACCGATCCCAGGATAGGCGCTCGGCGGCCCGCACCCGACCGAGATCCGGGTGACGTCGGCGGCAGCCCGTCGTCCACAGACGGGGGAAGCGGCTCCCACGCGGACCCTCGACACGCCACCATCTCGGCCATGACCTCGACGTCCGGCCCCTCGTGGGGCCTGCCGTGCCCCGTGTGCGGCCTGCCGAGCGCCGGACCGGGGCCGGCACCCTGCCCCTCCTGCGGGCTGCCCGCCGTCGGCGAGGCGGCCCGCGTCGTCGCCCGCATCGGGGCGACCATCGACGAACTGGAGCGCGACCGCGACCGGCTCCTGGCCACGCTGCGGACGGCCACGCTGCGGACGGCGACGATGGCGACCGCGCCGCCACGCCCGTCTCCGGCCCCTGCGCCGTCAGCGGCGCCCGCCACCCCGGTCCGCCAGGTCACCGCTCCGGTCTCCCGGGTCACCACCCCCGCTCCCCCGGAGCCACCGGCCGCCGCTCCACCGCCGCCGTCCCCCGCGCCGCCCGGCCGGCCGCCGCGCCGGGTCAGCCCGCAGCAGGTGCTCCTGGGTCTGGGGGCGCTGCTGGTCGTCGCCGCCGGCATCGCGTTCGTCGCGGTCGCCTGGACCCGGCTGGGCCTGGTCTTCCAGTCCGCCGTGATGGCGACCGTCACCGCCACCGCCTGCGGCGTCTCGGCGTGGACGGCGGGCCGCGGGCTGCGGGCCACCGAGGAGGCGCTGGCCGCGGCGGGAGCGGCGCTGCTCGCCGTCGACCTCGGCGCGGCGCACGCGCTGGGGCTGTGGGGTCTGGACGGCGTCCCGGTGCGGCTGTGGACCGCGGTCTCCTGTGTTCTCGTCGCGGCGGTGGCTCTCGGTCTGGGCCGGCGGACGCGCAGCACCGTGACCTGGCCGCTGGTCGCCCTGCTCGCGGTGCAGCTCGTCCCGCTCCTGCTGCTCCCCGGGGACGCGATCGCCGGGGCCGCCGGGGTGGCGGCCGTGCTGGGCACCGCGCTGCTCGACGTGGTCGTCCTGCTGGGCCTGCGCCGGGTGCTGGCACCGGTCGCGCAGGTGCTGGCCGCCCTGTGGGCGGCCGCGGCGGCGGCCGGCGGCGTTCTCGTGGCCTGGACGGGGACGACGGTCAATGCGTGGACCACGACCGCCCTGCTCGCGGCCGCCGGCGCGGTCGGGCTGCTGCTGCGGCAGGACGCGCGGCTGACCGGCCGCCTCCCCGCCGCCCCGGCCGTGGCCGCCGCGGGTGCCACCGCCACCGCCCTGGCGCTCACCGGCGCGCTGGCCCGGGCCGACCTGCCCGGCTGGGTCGCGGCCGCCGCGCTGGGGCTCGTCCTGCTCACCGCGGCCGTGCCCGCCGCGCCGCACCGGACGGCGCTGGCCGCCCTGCTGCCCTCCGGTGGCCTGCTCACCGCGGGCGGCGCGGCGCTGCTGGCGGCGGACGGCCGCGCCGGCGTCCTCGGTCTCGTCGCCCTCGCCGGCACGGTCCCCGCGGCGCTGGCCGCGGTCCGGCTGCCGGGGCTCCGGCCGCAGGCCACGGTCGCCGCGCTGCTGTGCCCGGTTGGGGCGGTGCTGCTCGCCCGGGAGGCGGGGTGGCTCGGCGCCGCCGTCGCCGGTCTCCTGGTCGTGCTGGTCGCCGCAGCCGGGTTCGCGCTGGCCGCGGCCCGGGCCGGTACGCCCGAGGAGCCGGCCGCGGCGGGTGCGGCGGCGCTGGCCACGCTGCTGGCCGCGGTGTCCTCGGCGGAGACCGGGGCCTGGGGCCAGGTGGCCGTCCAGCTCGCCGTCGCCGGCGCCGCAGCCGGGGCCTACGCGCTCGTGGCGCACCGGCGCGACGTGGCCGTGCTCGCCGTCGCCGACCTCGTGGTGGCCTGCTGGGTGGCCGCGGGCGGCGCGGCGGTCCAGACGGTGGAGGTCTACACGCTGCCGGCCGCGGCGGGTCTCCTCGTCGTGGCCCTGCCGCAGCTGCGGGCCGGTGCCCGGTCGTGGGCGGCCGAGGGCGCTGCGGTGGCCACGGCGCTGGCCCCCTCGGCCCTGGTGGCGGTCGCGGAGCCGTCGGCGCCGCGGCTGGTGCTCGTCGTCGTGGCCGCCGGCGCGCTGACCGTCGCCGGCACGGTGACGCACCGGCAGGCGCCGTTCGTGGTGGGCGCCGCGTCGCTGGCGTTCGTGGTGCTGGGCCGGCTGACGCCCTACGCGCCACTGGCCCCGCGGTGGCTGACGCTGGCGGTGGTCGGCCTGCTCCTGCTGGCGCTGGGCGCGACCTACGAGCGCCGACGGCAGCAGGCCCGCGAGGCGGTGGCCTGGGTGGCGCAGATGCGCTGAGCGACCGGAGCGCGCCGGGGGTCGCCCCGCCCTACCGTGGACCGGTCGCAGGGACGCGGGAGGGGGAGGTCGTGGGCTCAGCGCCGGCGCCGCTCTCGTACCGCGCCCGTCCGTCGCAGCTGCTGCTGGTCGTCGGCGCCGTGCTGGTCGTCAGCGCCGGCGGAGCAGCGGCCGCGGTCTACGGCGGCGGGTCCGCGCGGGTGCTGCTGCTCGCGCTGGCCGCCGCGGCCGCCGGCGCCTCGGCGTGGGGGTCGCACGCCCGGCTGCGCGCCACCGAGGAGACGCTCGCCACCGCCGCGGTGGCGCTGGCCGTGCTGGGTGCCGACGCCGGGACCCCGCTGCTGCGCGGCTCCGTCGTCCCCCCGCTCGTGCTGGGCGGGGTCTTCCTCGTCCTCGCCCGCCTGCTCCGGCGTCCCGTCACCTGGCCGCTGGCGGCCTGGCTGGCCCTGCAGCTGGCCGCGGTGCGCGCGCTGGACGGATCCGAGGCCGGCGTCGTCCGCACCGCCGAGTTGCTGACCGTGGCACTGGTCGGGCTCGGCGTCGCGCTCGGCGCCCGACGGCTCGTCGCGCGGGTCGCCCTGGTGACCACCGCGCCGTGGTGGGTGGCCGGTGTGGTGGGCGCCCTGGGGACGGCGTGGAGCGGCGACGCGGGCGCCCGCTGGACGTCGGCCGCGCTGACCGCCGCCGCGGCGCTGGAGCTGGTCGCCGCCCGGCTGGTGCGCACCCTGGAGCCGCTGCTCGGGCCACCGGTCGCCGTCCCCGTGCTGGCCGGCACGGTCTCGGGCGCGGCGCTCTGCGGCGCCCTGGGCGCCCCCGGACCCGGTGCGGTGCTGCTGGCCGGCTACACCGGGGTGCTGATCGCCGCGGCCGCCGCGGCGCTGCTGACCGGCTGGGTGCGCGGACTGTTCCTGCCGGCGGCCCTCGCCGCCGGCGGCACGCTGGTGGTGCTGAGCATCGGTCAGCTGGTCGCCGGGTCGCGGTGGCTGGAGCTGGTCCTCCTGCTGGTGCTCACCGCGCTGCCGTGCGTGCTCATCGCGGCGCTGCGCGGGGACGACCGGCCGGTCGCCCTCCCCGCGGCGGTCGGCTGCCTGGCCGCGGCCGCACTGGTCGCGGCCGCGAGCGGGCTGGTCGGCGCGGGCGGAGCCGCAGGATCCCTGGGCGTGCTCTACGCGGCGTCGCTCGGCGCGGGCCTGGTGCTCGACCCGCGAACCCGGCGGGCCACCGTCGTCACCGGCGCGGTGTGCGCGGCCCTGGCCGTGGTGCTGCTGGTCGTCGCCCGGGACCGCACGATGCTGGCGGTGCAGCTGGCCGCGCAGGGGCTGCTGACCTCCGCCTGGGGCTGGTTCGTGTGGCACACGCCGGACCCGCGCAGGGGCCGGCCCGAGGGCTCCCCCGCGTGGCGGGCGGGCGCCGCCCAGCTGGTGGGAGCCGCGTGGACGGCTGCCGCGCTCGCGGGCTGGTCGGTGGTCGAGGCGTACACGCTGCCGGCGGCGCTGGGGCTGCTGCTCGCCGCGGGGCCGCGGCTGGCCGGCGGACCGTCCTGGCCGGCGTGGGGTCCGGGGCTGCTGGTCGCGGCGGTGCCGTCGGTGGTGTGGGCGGTCGTGACACCCGGGAGCACCCGCCCGGTGCTGGTGCTCCTCGTGGCCGCCGCGGTGATGGGCGCGGCCGCGTGGCGGGCGGTGCGTGCTCCCCTGCTGGTCGCCGCCTGGACCATCGTGGCGCTGGCCCTCGGCCTGGCCGTGCGGGCGCTGCCGCTGCCCGTGTCCGGGGCGCTCGCGGTGGGCGTGGTGCTGCTGGCGGTCGGCGCCCGGCGCGAGCGGTACCCCGTCGCCGGCTTCGACGCCCGTCTGGCGGACATGCGCTGAGACGGCGACGGCCCGCGCCCCGGAGGAGGTGCGGGCCGTCGCCGGGGGTGCGCTCGCCTATACCCGGAAGCCGAGGGCGCGCAGCTGCTCGCGGCCGTCGTCGGTGATCTTGTCCGGGCCCCACGGCGGCATCCAGACCCAGTTGATCCGCACGTCGTCCACCAGGCCAGGGCCGGGGCCGCCGGTGAGGGCCTGCCGGGCCTGGTCCTCGATGACGTCGGTCAGCGGGCAGGCCGCCGAGGTCAGCGTCATGTCGATGACGGCCACCTCGTCCACGACGTCGATGCCGTAGACCAGGCCGAGGTCGACGACGTTGACGCCGAGCTCGGGGTCGACGACGTCGCGCATGGCCTCCTCGACGTCCTCGAGCAGCGCCGACTTGTAGGCCGGCAGGTCGCCGGGCGCCCCATCGGTCGCCGGGGTGGCGTTCTCGGTGGTCTCGCTCATGCCCTGTCGCCTCCAGTCGGGGTGGTGGGGTGGGTGACCGGCGCGGCGGTGGTGGGGTGGGTGACCGGCGCAGCGGTGGTGGGTTGGGTGGCTGACGCAGGGGTGGCCGCCAGCGCGCGGGCGGACGCGTCCTTGAGGGCCATCCAGCTCATCAGCGCGCACTTGATCCGCGCCGGGTACTTGGACACGCCGGCGAACGCGATGGCGTCCTCCAGCTCGTCCTCGAGCTTCTCGGCCACCGACGCGTCACCCTTGCTCTGCATCAGCGTCATGAAGTGCTCGCCGGTCTCCAGTGCCTCGGGCACCGACCGGCCGATGACGAGCTCGTACATCGCCGACACCGACGCCTGGCTGATCGAGCAGCCCATCCCCTCGTAGGAGACGTCGGCGAGGGTGTCGCCGTCCAGGTGCACCCGCAGGGTCACCTCGTCACCGCACGTCGGGTTGACGTGGTGCACCTCGGCCTCGAACGGCTCGCGCAGCCCGCGGCCGTGCGGGTTGCGGTAGTGGTCCAGGATGATCTCCTGGTACATCGACTGCAGCTGCATCAGCTCGCCTCACCCGGTGTCACGGCAGGTACAACGCCGAAGAAGCGCTGGGCTTCCCGCACGGCGTCGACCAGGGCGTCGATGTCGTCGTAGCCGGTGTGCACGTAGAAGGTGGCCCGCGTCGTGGCCGGGACGCCGTAGCGGCGCACCACCGGCCAGGCGCAGTGGTGGCCGACCCGCACCTCGACGCCGAGGTCGTCGAGGACCTGGCCGACGTCGTGCGGGTGGATGCCCTCGACGGTGAAGGAGACCGCACCGCCGCGGGCGACGGTGTCGGGCGGGCCGATCACCGTGACGCCCGGGATCTCGGCCAGCTTCTCCAGCGCGTAGGCGGTGAGCGCCTCCTCGTGCGCCTGCACCCGGTCCATGCCGAGCTGCTGCAGGTACTCGACGGCGGCGGCGAGCCCGATCGCCTGCGCGGTCATGGGGACGCCGGCCTCGAAGCGCTGCGGCGGCGGCATGAAGGTGCTGCCCTCCATGCGCACGACCTCGATCATCGAGCCGCCGGTGAGGAAGGGCGGGAGTGCGTCGAGCACCTCGTAACGGCCCCACAGCACGCCGATGCCGGTCGGGCCCAGCATCTTGTGCCCGGAGAACACCAGGAAGTCCGCGCCGAGCGTGGTGACGTCGACCGGCTGGTGCGGCACCGACTGCGCGCCGTCGACCAGCACCAGGGCACCGACCTCGCGGGCCCGGGCGACGATGTCCTCGAGCGGGTTGATCGTGCCGAGGATGTTCGACTGCTGGGTGACCGCGACCAGCTTCGTCCGCTCGTTGACCACGGTGCCGAGGTCGGAGAGGTCGAGGCGGCCGCCGTCGGTCAGCCCGAGCCAGCGCAGCGTGGCGCCGGTGCGCTCGCACAGCTGCTGCCAGGGCACCAGGTTGGCGTGGTGCTCCATCTCGGTGACGACGATCTCGTCGCCCTGCCCGACGGCGTACCGCCGGAACTGCTCCTCCTTGGCCGTGGCCGCGTTCGACAGCGCGTAGGCGACCAGGTTGATCGCCTCGGTGCTGTTGCGGGTGAACACGACCTCCTCGGCCGGCGCACCGATGAACGCCCCGATGGTGGCGCGGGCCCCCTCGTAGCGGGCGGTCGCCTCCTCGGCGAGCTGGTGCGCGCCCCGGTGCGGTGCGGCGTTGCAGGTCAGGTAGAAGTCGCGCTCGGCGTCGAGCACGCTGATCGGCTTCTGCGCGGTGGCCCCGGAGTCCAGGTAGACCAGCCGCTTCCCGTCCCGCACGGTGCGGGACAGGATCGGGAAGTCCGCCCGGATCGCCTCGACGTCCAGAGGCAGGGGCGCCTTCTGCGCCCCGGCACCGGGACGCGAGACGGTCTGGGTCATGCGGATGCGACCTCCGCGGCGGCCTTCTCGATGCTCGCCTGCTCGTTGGAGTCCTTGACGTAGGCGGCGTAGCCCTCGTCCTCGAGCTTGGCCGCCAGCTCCGGGCCGCCTTCGTCCACGACTCGGCCGGCGACGAAGACGTGCACGAAGTCGGGCTTGATGTAGCGCAGGATCCGCGTGTAGTGGGTGATCAGCATGACGCCGACGTCACCCTCCTCGCGGGTGCGGTTGACGCCCTCGGAGACGACCCGCAGCGCGTCGACGTCCAGGCCGGAGTCGGTCTCGTCGAGGATCGCGATGCGCGGCTTGAGCAGCCGCATCTGCAGGATCTCGTGGCGCTTCTTCTCACCGCCGGAGAAGCCCTCGTTGACGTTGCGCTCGGCGAACGCGGGGTCCATCTCGAGGCCGGACATCTCGGTCCTGACGTCCTTGACCCAGGTGCGCAGCTTGGGCGCCTCGCCCTTGATCGCGGTGGCGGCGGTGCGCAGGAAGTTCGACACCGAGACGCCGGGCACCTCGACCGGGTACTGCATGGCGAGGAACATGCCGGCGCGGGCCCGCTGGTCGACGGTCATCGCGAGGACGTCCTCGCCGTCGAGCGTCACCGTGCCGCCGGTGATCGTGTACTTGGGGTGGCCGGCGATCGAGTAGGCCAGGGTCGACTTGCCCGACCCGTTGGGTCCCATGATCGCGTGGGTCTCGCCGGTTCGGATGGTCAGGTCGACGCCGCGGAGGATCTCCTT
>DATIMX010000014.1:0-6382 GCA_035474935.1 Geodermatophilus sp.
TCGTCCTCGCTGGCCAGCGCGGCGACCGCGGCGGCCTGGGCGAGGCTGGAGACGCTGAACGGCACGTGCGTCCGGCGCACCGCGTCGGCGACCGCGGGGTCCTCGGCGACCAGGTAGCCGACCCGCAGCCCGGCCAGCCCCCAGGCCTTGGAGAACGTGCGCAGCACCGCGACGTTGGGCCGCCCGCGCATCAGCTCCAACCCGTCGGGGACGTCGGGGTCGGTGACGAACTCGCGGTAGGCCTCGTCGAGGACCACGAGCGTGTCGGCGGGGACGGCGTCGAGGAAGCGCTCGAGCGCAGGTAGGCGGACCGCCGTCCCGGTGGGGTTGTTCGGGTTGCAGACGAAGACCACCCGGGTGCTGTCGTCGACCGCGGCGGCCAGCGCCCCGAGGTCGTGGGTGTCGGCCGGGCCGTCCGGGCGGCCGGGCACCAGCGGCACCTGGATCGACCGGGCCCCGGCCACCTGCGCGAGCAGCGGGTACATCTCGAACGACCGCCAGGCGAAGGCGATGCTCGTGCCGGGGTCGTTGAACGACTGCGCCAGCTGCTGGCAGAGCATCACCGCGCCGCAGCCGGTCACCACCTGGGCGGGGTCGACGCCGTAGCGCTCGGCCAGGGCGGCCGTGAGGACGACGGCGCCGTTGTCGGGGTAGCGGTTGGTCTCCGCCGCCGCGGCCGCGATCGCCTCGACGACGGCCGGCAGCGGCGGGAACGCCACCTCGTTGCTGGCCAGCTTGACCGCCTGCTCGACGCCGATCTCCCGCGCGAGGTCGGCGGGGTTGCGCCCCGGCCGGTAGGCGGGCAGCTGCTGCACCGCCGGTCGTGCGCTGACCACGTCGGGACCTCCTGACCGCGGCTCCGCGTCGCGACGGTGGGTGGCCGCGCGCGGATCTAGGGTGGGCGCATGCGCGTTCTCGTCGCCGGTGGAGCCGGCTACATCGGCAGCGTAGTCACGGCGGCCCTCCTGGAGGGCGGGCACGAGGTGACCGTCCTCGACGACCTGTCGACCGGGCACGCCGACGCCGTCCCCTCGGGTGCGCGGTTCGTGCAGGCGTCGCTGCACGACTCCGCGCCGGTGCTGGCCGAGGTCCGCCCGGAGGCGGTGCTGCACTTCGCGGCCAAGAGCCTGGTCGGTGAGTCGCAGGTCAAGCCGGAGATCTACTGGGACACCAACGTGGCCGGCACGCTGGCGCTGCTGGAGGCCATGCGTGCGGCCGACTGCCGCCGGATCGTCTTCTCCTCCACCGCGGCCACCTACGGCGAGCCCGAGCAGGTGCCCATCCGCGAGGACGCCCCCACCCGGCCCACCAACACCTACGGCGCCACCAAGCTCGCCGTCGACGCGATGCTGACCTCCTACGCGGCCGCGTACGACTTCGCCGCGGTGAGCCTGCGCTACTTCAACGTGGCCGGTGCCGCCTACGGCCTGGGCGAGCGGCACACCACCGAGACCCATCTCATCCCGATCGCGCTGCAGGTGGTGGCCGGCCAGCGGGACCACCTGACGATCTACGGCGAGGACTACCCCACGCCCGACGGCACCTGCATCCGCGACTACATCCACGTCGAGGACCTCAGCGACGCCCACCTGCTGGCGCTCTCCGCCCCGGCCCCCGGCGAGCACCGCATCTACAACCTGGGCAACGGCACGGGCTTCTCGGTGCAGCAGGTGATCGACGCCGTCCGCGAGGTCACCGGCCACCCGGTGCCGGTCGAGGTCGGGCAGCGTCGGGCCGGGGATCCCGCGCAGCTGGTCGCCTCCAGCGACAAGATCCGCGGCGACCTGGGCTGGACGCCGAAGCACACCGACCTGGCCGGCATCGTCCGTGACGCCTGGGAGACCGCCCAGAAGCGGGCCTGAGGCCGGCCCCCTGCAGGGCCCCGCCACGAACCTGGTGAGGTGTGGGAACGGCCACCCTTCAGGGTCCCGCGCCGAGCCTGCGAGGCGTGGGGGAAGGGTGGCCCTCTTTCAGGTGCCGATCGTGCTGGTCGGCACCTGCGCGGGGTCGATCTCGGGCTCCGACGCGCGGCTGACCGAGATCCGCGCGATCCGCCGTCCGTCGAGCTCGAGGACCGTCAGCGTGCGCCCCTCGACCTCGACGCTGTCGCCGACGACGGGCAGCCGGCCCAGCTCGGCCAGGACGTACCCGGCCACGGTCTCGTAGGGGCCCTCGGGCAGCTGCAGCCCGGTCACCTCGCGGAAGTCGTCGAGGTTGAGCAGCCCGTCGACCTCGTGCGGGCCGTCCGGGCGCTCCTCCTCCTCGCCGGCGACGTCCTCGTCGTACTCGTCGTAGATCTCCCCGATGACCTCCTCGATGAGGTCCTCGAGGGTGACGATGCCGTCGGTGCCGCCGTACTCGTCGACGACGATCGCGAGGTGGTGGTTCTCCCGCCGCATCTCCGACAGGGCGGTGAGGACGCCGGCGGTGCCCGGGAGCCGCTTGACGTCGCGGACCAGGTCGCCGACGGTCGCGGCGCGGCCGGCCGGGTGGTTGGGCAGGAGCAGGTCGCGCACGTGCACGAAGCCCAGGACGTCGTCCTCGTCGCGGCCGACGACCGGGTAGCGCGAGTGGCTGGAGTCCGAGACCTGCTTGGCCGCGCGGCTCGCGGTCATCGACGCGTCGAGGAAGTCGACCTCGGTGCGCGGCGTCATGACCTCGCGGACCTCGCGGTCGCCGGCCCGGAAGACCTCGCCGATGAGCCGGCGCTCGTCGGAGGTCAGCGACTCGTGCGCGGTCACGAGGTCGCGCAGCTCCTCCTGGCTGATCGACTCGCCGCTGGCCGCCGGGTCGCCGCCGAGCAGCCGGACCAGCACGTTCGTCGACTTCGACAGCAACCAGATGACCGGGCGGGAGAGCGTGGCGATCGCGTTGAGGGGTGCGGCGACCAGCAGGGAGAAGCCCTCGGCCCGCTGCAGCGCCAGGCGCTTGGGGGTCAGCTCGCCGACCACGAGGGACAGGTAGCTGATCGCGATGGTGACCAGCACGAGGGCCAGCGTGCCGGCGAGGCCCTCCCGCACGCCCAGGTCGACCAGCCAGGCGGCGAACGGCCGGGAGAGGGTGCTGGCACCGAACGCGGCGGAGAAGAACCCGGCCAGGGTCACCCCGACCTGGACGGCGGCGAGGAAGCGGTTGGGGTCGCTGAGCAGGCGCTGCACGGCCTTGCCGCGCCGTCCGCCGTTCTCGCCCATCGCCCGCACCTGGGACTCGCGGAGCGAGACGAGCGCGATCTCCGCCCCCGAGAAGGCGCCGCCGATCAGGACGAAGACGACGACCATCACGATGTTGAGCCAGACGTCGCTCACCGGCGGCGTGCTCCTGTCGAAGGGGGCAGTGGGACGACGTCCATGCTGCCCGCTCGTCCCCCCGAGGGCACCACTCGAGCGGGGTCGGCCCGCCCACAGTGACCTCGACCACTGCCCACTGCCGATCACGCTCCGCGTACGGCTACTCTTGCCAGAGTAACGATTCGTGATCTAGCACCTGGTGAGGGCCACCACTCGTGCACCACATGCAGGCGGGTCCGCCGCTCTCTTCCCGCATCGCCGCAGCACTCTCCCGGTGGGCTCGCCTCCTCCGGCTCCCGCGCCTGGTGCCCCTGCTCCTGGTGGTCGGCGCCGTCGCCGTCGTGACGGTCGGGGCCCCCATGGTGTCCGGCGCCGTGACCAGCTTCACCGACCCGGTGGCGCTCGAGTCGATCCCGACGCCCACCGGCACCGTCCCCGACGCGGTCGGCTCGGGCGGGTCGTCGTCCTCCGGCGGGTCGGTGGACGACCCGCTCGTGCGGATGGGCGTCGACGGCGACCCGGCGCCGCAGACCTCGGCCGCGGCGCCGGCCGCTCCGTCGTCGGTCGAGGCGCCGTCCCCGGTGAGCCCGTCGGCTCCTGCGACCGGGTCCGCGGCAGCCGAGGCGTCGGAGGCCGCCGTCCCCGTCGAGGAGCCGGCGGCCGGGTCCGAGGCCGAGGCCGAGGCGCCCGCAGTCGACGCGGAGACCGAACCGGCGCCGGTGGCCCGGGCCGCCGTCCCCGCGGACCCCACCGCGGAGGCCGCGGTGCTCGCGCTGGTCAACGAGGCCCGGGTCGACGCCGGCTGCGGTGCCCTGACCGCCGACCCGGCGCTGGCCGCGGTGGCGCGGGCGCACAGCGCGGACATGCGCGACCGCGACTACTTCTCGCACACCAGCCCGGAGGGTCTGTCCCCCTTCGACCGGGCCGAGCGGGCCGGCATCGACTACTCGCGGGCGGAGAACATCGCCTTCGGCCAGGCCGACGCGACCGCGGTGATGGAGGCCTGGCTGGAGAGCCCGGGCCACCGCGCGAACATCCTCGACTGCGAGCTGACGAAGCTCGGTGTGGGCGTCGCCGAGGGTCCCGGCGGCCCCTGGTGGACCCAGCTCTTCGGCGTCTGACAGAGGACCCCCTGCCCCTGCCACTCGCAGTAGAAGGACCCCGTCCTCCCCAGCCCTCACAAGCTCGGGCTGGGACCCGGGACGGGGCCGGGGACTCCTGCAGGGGGCCGGAGGCCGGTGTCCGCCGAACGGGTGTTCCGCCGCCCGGCCGACTCCGTCGATCCGGTAGACAGCAGACCGTTGCCGCGCTCGCGGAGGCGGCCTGGCCCGACGGACGGAGACACGATGAGCATCGCCTCGAGGACGGACACGCAGGCGACCGAGGTGCACGCCGCCGACCGCCACGACCTGATCCGGGTGATCGGCGCGCGCGTGAACAACCTCAAGGACGTCAGCGTCGAGATCCCGAAGCGCCGGCTGACGGTGTTCACCGGGGTCTCCGGCTCGGGCAAGAGCTCGCTGGTCTTCGACACGATCGCCGCGGAGTCGCAGCGGATGATCAACGAGACCTACAGCGCGTTCGTGCAGGGCTTCATGCCGACCCTCGCGCGGCCGGAGGTCGACTACCTCGAGGGCCTGACGACGGCGATCCTCGTCGACCA
This sequence comes from Geodermatophilus sp., assembly GCA_035474935.1. Taxonomy (GTDB): domain Bacteria; phylum Actinomycetota; class Actinomycetes; order Mycobacteriales; family Geodermatophilaceae; genus Geodermatophilus. The sequence continues at coordinate 4,951 of DATIMX010000014.1, forward strand.
GGAGCGGATGGGCGCCAACCCCCGCTCCACCGTGGGCACCGCCACCGACGCGAACGCGATGCTGCGCATCCTCTTCAGCCGGCTCGGCACGCCGCACGTCGGTCCCCCCACGGCGTTCTCGTTCAACGTCCCGACGCGGAAGGCGAGCGGGGTGATGAGCACCGAGAAGGCCGGCGGCCGCGTCGAGAAGAACGTGGTGCGTGACGTGGTCTACATGGGCGGCATGTGCCCGCGCTGCGAGGGCATGGGTTCGGTCTCGGACTTCGACCTCACGGCCCTGTACGACGAGTCGAAGTCCCTGAACGAGGGCGGCCTGATGGTCCCGGGCTACAGCATGGAGGGGTGGTACGGCCGCCTCTTCCAGGGGATCGGCCTCGACCTGGACAAGCCGATCGGGAAGTACACCAGGAAGGAGATGGACGACCTCCTCTACAAGGAGCCGACCAAGATCAAGGTCGAGGGGGTCAACCTCACGTACGAGGGTGTGATCCCGAAGGTCCAGAAGTCGATGCTCTCCAAGGACGTCGACGCACTGCAGCCGCACGTCCGCCGCTTCGTGGAGCGTGTGATCACGTTCCAGACCTGCCCCGAGTGCGACGGGACGCGGCTCACCCCGGAGGCCCGGTCGTCGAAGATCGGGGGCAAGAACATCGCCGACCTCTGCGCGATGCAGATCAGCGATGTCGCCGACTGGATCCGGGAGCTCGACGAGCCGTCGGTCGCCCCGCTGCTCGCCGGACTGCAGCACCTGCTCGACTCGTTCGAGCGGATCGGGCTGGGCTACCTCTCGCTCGACCGGCCGGCCGGCACCCTCTCCGGGGGCGAGGCGCAGCGCACCAAGATGATCCGCCACCTCGGTTCCTCGCTCACCGACGTCACCTATGTCTTCGACGAGCCGACCATCGGCCTGCACCCGCACGACATCGAGCGGATGAACGACCTGCTCCTGCAGCTGCGGGACAAGGGCAACACGGTGCTCGTCGTCGAGCACAAGCCCGAGACCATCGCGATCGCCGACCACGTCGTCGACCTCGGCCCCGGCGCAGGCACCGGCGGTGGCGAAGTCGTGTACGAGGGCACCGTCGACGGGCTGCGGGCCAGCGGCACGCTGACCGGCCGACACCTCGACCACCGGGTGTCCCTGAAGTCCTCGGTGCGCATCTCCGCGGGAGCCCTCGAGGTGCGCGGCGCGAACACCCACAACCTGCAGGACGTCGACGTCGACATCCCGCTCGGCGTGCTGGTGGTGCTCACCGGCGTCGCCGGTTCGGGGAAGAGTTCCCTGATCCAGGGCTCGGTCGCCGCTCGGGACGGCGTGGTCGTGGTCGACCAGGGTGCGATCCGCGGCTCGCGACGCAGCAACCCGGCGACGTACACCGGGCTGCTCGAGCCCATCCGCAAGTCGTTCGCCAAGGCCAACGGCGTGAAGCCC
>DATIMX010000015.1:0-2440 GCA_035474935.1 Geodermatophilus sp.
TGGCGTTGCCGACCAGCACCCGGCGTCCGGCGACCTCGGCGGACGCCCCGTGACCGGGGACGTTGCGGAACCGGGTGGCGGTCAGCGCGGGCACGCCGATGTCGTCGGCGTGCCGGGCGACGGCGGCGGCCAGCGGGTGCTCGGACTCCCGCTCCACGGCCGCGGCCAGGGCCAGGACGTCGTCCGGCTCCATCCCCTCGACGACGACGTCGGTGACTTCCGGCTCGCCCTTCGTCAAGGTGCCGGTCTTGTCCATCACCACGGTGTCGATCCGGGCCGAGGTCTCCAGCGCGGTGGCGTTCTTGAACAGCACGCCGCGCCGCGCACCCAGCCCGGTGCCGACCATGACCGCGGTCGGGGTCGCCAGGCCGAGCGCGTCCGGGCAGGTGATGACGACGACGGTGATCGCGAACAGCATGGCCATCGCGAACGTCGCCCCGGCCAGCAGCCACACGGCCAGGGTCAGGCCGCCGCCGATCAGCGCGACGAGCACCAGCCAGAACGCGGCCCGGTCGGCCAGCCGCTGCCCCGGGGCCTTGGAGTTCTGCGCCAGCTGCACCATCTGCACGATCTGTGCCAGCGCGGTGTCCGAGCCGACCTTCGTCGCCCGCACCCGCAGGGTGCCGGTGGTGTTCACCGAGGCGCCGATGACCTCGTCGCCGGGCGCCTTGTGCACCGGCAGGCTCTCCCCGGTGACCATCGACTCGTCCACCTCGGAGTCGCCGTCCTCGACCACCCCGTCGACGGGGACCTTCGCGCCCGGTCGGACCAGGAGCAGGTCGCCGACGACCACCTCGGCCGTGGGCACCTCGACCGGTTGCCCCTCGCGCAGCACCACCGCACGTGGCGGCGCGAGCTCCAGCAGCGTGCGGATGGCGTCGTTGGCCCCGCCGCGAGCGCGCATCTCGAACCAGTGCCCGAGCAGCACGAAGGCGGTCAGCACCGTGGCGGCCTCGTAGAAGACCTCGCCGCCGCCGCTCAGCGTGATGACCAGGCTGTAGGTCCAGCCCGCCCCCACCGCGACGGCGACCAGCACCATCATGTCCAGCGTCCGGGCGCGCAGCGCCCGCCAGGCGCCGTCGAAGAAGATCCAGGCCGACCAGAAGACCACCGGCAGCGACAGGATCAGCGAGAAGACGTCGTCCCGGAGCCCGAACGGCGCCGGCGCGGGAAAGCCGAGCACCTCCCGCCCGATCGGTGACCACAGCAGGATCGGGATCGACAGCACCGCGGCGACCAGGAACCGGTTGCGCATGTCCCTGGCCATCTCGTCCATCGACATGCCGGCGTGGTGGCCGCCGTGACCCATCGCCTCCTGCGGGGTCGTCCCGCCGTGCCCGGCCTCGTGGCCGCCGTCGTGCGCGGGGTGGCCGCCGCCGTGTTCCGCGTGGTCGGGCGTGTGCCCGCTCCCGCGGTGCAGACGTCCGTCCTCCGTCACGGCGTGAGCCGCAGGCTCGGCCGCCGGGTCACAGACGTGGGCAGGGACCGACTGGCCGGCGCAGTGCCAGCCGCACTCGCGCACCCAGGCCGCGAGCTCGGCCACGGACGTCTGCGCCGGGTCGTAGGTGACCACCGCGGTCTGCGCGATCGGGTTGGCCGCCACGGCCAGCACACCTGGCCGCCGCCCGAGCACCTTCTCGGTGACCGCCTTCTCCGTGGCCCAGTGCACACCGGCGACCTCGAGCACCGCCGTCGTCTGCCGGGTCGACATCACCCAGACCTCCTCCACTCCGGTTCTGTGCCCGCCCCAACCATATACCCTACGGGGGTATTTCAAGGGCGCGCCGCGTAGCGGGCGCGCTGTCTCGGTGGGGCGGCTCAGATCGGTTGCGCCTGTCGGGTGGCGCGGCGGAGGCGGCAAGGTGAGCGCGACGGCCGCCGGGTGCGGCCGCCGAGTGGCGCCGGCGGCGGCACCGGCCCGCATCCCGGCTCGAGTAGGCCGACGCCGAACGGGCCGAGTGCCGCGCGCACGGTGCTGGGCGGGACGACCTCGGTGCGGAGCGTCAGGCCGGTGCCACCTGACCCGATGCAGTCGCCGGTGAGCTGGACGGCATCGTCGCTCAGCACCGACCGCAGCGTCGAGCAGGGAGATCGCCAGCATCTGGACACCGGCGACTCGCACGCTGCAGACGCGGCCGTCCCGGGGTCCCGGACCGGCTGCTGCGACCCCGCCGGACGTCGCGGGCGGACTCATCGGCCACGGGTCCGAGATCATGGTCCACCGCGATCCAGACCTGGGTGCCGCCTCCCTCTGGCCCAGGCACATGACTGACAGCAGTGCCGGCATCACCCGGGAGGCAGATAGCACGAGGTGACATCGCGGCCGCGGAGGCGTGCTCGGTTTCTTCGTCATTTCCTGCCGGGAACCGCCCGAGGGTTCGTCGAGTGCACAGGTCGACGCTCGTGGCGCAGGCGGATGCATCGGGCACATTCTGCTAGC
>DATIMX010000016.1:0-6542 GCA_035474935.1 Geodermatophilus sp.
CTGCGATGCTCACGGGAGCGTCACTCGACGGTGCCCCCGCGTCGGTTCCGCACCCGCTCCGCTCCTCGCTCGCTGGCGTTCGCTGCGATGCTCACGGGAGCGTCACTCGACGGTGACGCTCTTGGCCAGGTTGCGCGGCTGGTCGACGTCGTAGCCGCGGCAGTCGGCGATCTCGCAGGCCAGCACCTGCAGCGGCACCGTCGTCACGATCGGCGCCAGCAGCGTCGGCGTGCGGGGCACCCGGATGACGTGGTCGGCGTAGGGCAGGACGTCGTCGTCCCCCTCCTCGGCGATCACGATGGTGCGCGCCCCACGGGCCCGCACCTCCTGGATGTTGGACACGACCTTGCCGTGCACCGACTCCCGCGAGCGCGGCGACGGGACGACGACCACGACCGGCGTCCCCTGGTCGATCAGCGCGATCGGCCCGTGCTTGAGCTCACCGGCGGCGAAGCCCTCGGCGTGGATGTAGGCGAGCTCCTTGAGCTTGAGCGCACCCTCCAGCGCCACGGGGAAGCCCACGTGCCGGCCGAGGAACAGGATCGTGTCGGCGTCGGCCAGCGTCCGGCCCAGCGCGCGCACCGGCTCCATCTGGGCGAGCACCTGCTCGACGGCCTGCGGCAGGCCGCGGATGTCCTCGACGATCGCGGCGACCTCGTCGGTGTACTTGATGCCGCGGATCTGGGCGAGGAAGAGGCCGACCAGGTAGCAGGCGACGATCTGCGCCAGGAAGCTCTTGGTCGACGCGACCGCGATCTCCGGACCGGCGTGGGTGTAGAGGACGGCGTCGGACTCCCGCGGGATGGTCGAGCCGTTGACGTTGCAGATGGCCAGCGTGCGGGCCTTCTGGTCCCTGGCGTGCCGCAGCGCCATCAGGGTGTCCATCGTCTCGCCCGACTGGCTGATGACGACGACCAGCGTGGAGCGGTCGAGCACCGGGTCGCGGTAGCGGAACTCGCTGGCCACCTCGACCTCGACCGGGATGCGGGTCCAGTGCTCGATGGCGTACTTGGCGATCAGGCCGGCGTGGTACGAGGTCCCGCAGGAGACGACGAAGACCTTGTCGATGTCGCGCAGGTCCTGGTCGGGCAGGCGGACCTCGTCGAGCACCAGCCGCCCGTCGTCGCCGAGCCGGCCCAGCAGGGTGTCGGCGACCGCCTGCGGCTGCTCGGCGATCTCCTTGAGCATGAACCAGTCGTGACCGCCCTTCTCGGCGGCCGCGGCGTCCCAGTCGACGGTGTAGGCCGTGGGCTCGACGACCGTGCCGCCGAAGTCGGTGACGGTGACCCCGCGCTCCCGGTGGATCTCCACGACCTGGTCCTGGCCCAGCTCGCGGGCCTCGCGGGTGTGCGCGATGAAGGCGGCGACGTCGGAGCCGAGGAAGTACTCGCCGTCGCCGACGCCCACGACCAGCGGGCTGTTGCGACGGGAGGCGACCAGGGTGTCGGGCTCGTCGGCGTGCGAGGCGACCAGGGTGAAGGCGCCCTCGAGACGGCGACTGACCGCGCGCATCGCCTCGGCCAGGCGACCGGGGCCCTCCGGCGTCTCGGCGTAGGTCGCCGCCAGCAGGTGCGCGGCGACCTCGGTGTCGGTCTCGGAGGAGAACTCCACGCCGGCCGCCTCGCACTCGGCGCGCAGCGCGGCGAAGTTCTCGATGATCCCGTTGTGGATGACCGCGACCCTGCCGTCCGCAGACAGGTGCGGGTGGGCGTTGCGGTCGGTCGGCCCGCCGTGCGTCGCCCAGCGGGTGTGCCCGATGCCGATCGTCGACTCGGGCAGGGGCTGGTCGGCGAGGACCTTCTCCAGGTTGGCCAGCTTGCCGGCCTTCTTCGCCGTCGCCTGCCCACCGTCAGCGAGGACGGCGACGCCCGCCGAGTCGTACCCCCGGTACTCCAGCCGGCGCAGACCCTCCAGGACGACGTCCAGAGCGTTCTGCGGGCCGACGTATCCCACGATGCCGCACATTCCATGGAGGTTACCGGCGGGACCGGACCCGTCCGTCCCTCACACGAGTGGGAACGACAGATGTGACGACTGTGTCAGTCGACGGCCGCGACGACGTCGGCGAGGCGCCTGGCGATGGCGTCGGCGCGCTCCTGGGTGGGCGCCTCGACCATCACCCGCACGAGCTGCTCGGTGCCCGAGGGGCGCAGCAGCACCCGACCGTCGTCCCCGAGCTCCGCCTCGCAGTGGTTGACCGCCGCGGCGACCTCGTCGCTCTCCACGACCGCCAGCCGGTCGCGCACCGGCACGTTGACCAGGACCTGCGGCAGCCGCTGCAGCACCGAGGCCAGCTCGGCCAGCGACGAGCCGGTCCCGGCCATCCGGGACAGCAGCGACAGGCCGGTGAGCAGGCCGTCGCCGGTCGTGGCGTGGTCGAGGAACACCAGGTGGCCGCTCTGCTCGCCGCCCAGGCTCAACCCCTGCGCCCGCAGCGCCTCGAGCACGTACCGGTCGCCGACGGCGGTGGTGTGCACGGCGATGCCGGCGTCGCGCATGGTGTGGTGGAAGCCGAGGTTGCTCATGACCGTGGCGACGACGGTGTCGCCGGTGAGCCGGCCGTGCTCGTGCAACCCGAGCGCGCAGACCGCCAGGATCGCGTCGCCGTCGACGACGTCGCCCTCGGCGGTGACGGCCAGGCAGCGGTCGGCGTCGCCGTCGTGCGCGATGCCGAGGTCGGCGCGGTGCGCCCGCACGGCCTCGGTCAGCGGGCCGAGGTGGGTGGAGCCGATGCCGTCGTTGATGTTCCAGCCGTCGGGCTCCCCACCGATGACGTGCACGGTGGCCCCGGCGCGCCGGTAGACCTCGGGCGCGCACACCGCGGCGGCGCCGTGGGCGCAGTCGACGACGAGGGTGAGCCCGGACAGCGGCCGCTCGAGGGTCGAGAGCAGGTGCTCGACGTAGACCGCACCGGCGTCGGTGAGGTCGGAGACCCGGCCGATCTCGGCGCCGGTGGGGCGCGGGCCGTCGGCCTCGCCGGCGGTCACGGCCTGCTCGATGGCGGCCTCGACCGCATCGGGCAGCTTGTGGCCGCCCCGGCTGAAGAGCTTGATGCCGTTGTCGGGCATCGGGTTGTGACTGGCGGAGATCATCACGCCGAGGTCCGCGCCGGTGTGCGCGGTGAGGTGCGCGATCGCCGGGGTGGGCAGCACCCCGGCGCGCAGCACCTGCGCACCGGCGCTGGCGAGGCCCGCCACCACGGCGGCCTCCAGCATCTCCCCGCTGGCGCGGGGGTCACGGCCGACGACCGCGACGGGACGCTGGGTCCCGTCGCGGTCGGCGAGCACGCCGGCGGCAGCACGTGCCACCGAGAGGGCCAACTCCGGCGTGAGGTCGGCGTTGGCCCGACCCCGGACGCCGTCGGTCCCGAAGAGGCGACCCACGGGCGTACCGGTCAGCGCTTGGAGTACTGGGGCGCCTTGCGGGCCTTCTTGAGCCCGTACTTCTTGCGCTCCGTGACGCGGGGGTCGCGGGTGAGGAAGCCGGCCTTCTTGAGGGCCGGGCGGTCCTCGGCCTCGACGGCGACGAGCGCGCGGGCGATGGCCAGGCGCAGCGCGCCGGCCTGGCCGCTGACGCCGCCACCCCGGAGGATGCCGACGACGTCGTACTGCTCGGTCCGCTCGACGGTCACGAACGGCTCACGGATGAGCTGCTGGTGCACCTTGTTCGGGAAGTACTCCTCGATGGTGCGGCCGTTGAGCCGGAACTGGCCGGTGCCCGGCAGCAGGCGCACGCGGACGATGGCCTCCTTGCGCCGGCCGACGGTCTGCACCGGACGCCCCTCGGCGTCGGTCACGGTGAGGGCGGTCGTCACTGGGCCACCTGCTTGATCTCGTAGGACTGGGGCTGCTGAGCGGCGTGCGGGTGCTCGGGCCCGGCGTACACCTTCAGCTTCTTGAGCATCTGACGGCCCAGGCTGTTGTGCGGCAGCATGCCCTTGATCGCGCGCTCGATGACGCGGTCGGGGTGCGTGCGCAGCTGGTCGCCGACGTTGATCCGCTTGAGGCCGCCCGGGTAGCCCGAGTGGCGGTAGGCGATCTTCTCGTCGCGCTTGGAGCCGGTCAGCGCGACCTTGCCCGCGTTGACGATGACGACGAAGTCGCCGACGTCGACGTGCGGGGCGTACTGGGGCTTGTGCTTGCCGCGGAGCAGGATCGCGGTCTGGCTGGCGAGTCGACCGAGCACCACGTCGGTGGCGTCGATGACGTGCCAGGCCCGGCTGACCTCGCCGGGCTTCGGGGTGTACGTGCGCACGGCGCTCGTGTCCTCCGTCGTCGTCGGATCGGCTGGTGGGATCGCCTCACCGAGCACGGGAGACGGTGCGGGACACGCGGACACCAGCCGGCCGCGCGCGCCAGCCGACCACGATACCAGTCGGAGGACCCCTGCCCTCGGCCCCGTCCAGGGCACCGCCTCGAGCCGGCGGAGGGCGGGGAGGACGGGGTCCTTCCACCTGCAGGAGGCCCACGGGGGAGGTCAGGCCTCGACGACCTCGCGGAGCACGCCGGTGTCGACGTCGTACACGGTGCCCCTGACCTCGCGGGAGAGCAGGTAGGGGCTCTCGCGGACGAGCCGCATCGACTCGCGCACGTCGTCCTCGGCGTCACGGAAGGCGCGCACGGCCCACGGTGGGCGGCGTCCGGTGGCCTGCTCGACCAGGTCGGCGAAGGAGTTGTCGTCGGTGGCCTGCAGCCCGCACTGGGTGTGGTGCACCAGCAGGATCTCGCGGGTGCCCAGCACGTGCTGGGAGACGGTCAGCGAGCGGACGACGTCCTCGGTGACGACGCCGCCGGCGTTGCGGATGACGTGCGCGTCGCCGACCTCGAGGCCGAGCATCTGGAACAGGGGCATCCGGGAGTCCATGCACGCCACCACGGCGACGCGGCGGGCCGGACGTACGTCCTTCGAGCCGGGGAACCGCTCCGCCCAGTCGGAGTTGGCCGCCAGCATCCGGTCGATCTCGCTCATGTCCACCCCTCGATCCAGTCCTCGGTCCCGCACGGACCCTAACGGGCAGCTCAGCGGCTCCGGCCCCGGCGGACCACCGCCCCAGGACACCGGGGTCCAGCTGCGGGCGGCCGCCGGCGTGCGCCACGGTCAGCCCGGCGGCCGCCGACGCGGCCCAGGCGGCGTCCTCCGGGGCAGCGCCGGCCAGCAGCGTCGCGACGAGCGTGGCGACGTAGGCGTCCCCCGGCTCCGGTCGGGTCGACCGGCTGCTCGCCGAGCGGTGGGACCAGGACGTCGCCGTCGGCCCAGCCGGGGTCGACCTCCAGCTCCTCCGCGGCGACGCCGAACCGCGGCCCGGCTCGCCACGCGACCAGGTCGCCCGCTTCCCCCACGCCCAGCGCGACCACCCGCGCCCCGGCGGTGAGCAGCTCGGCCGCCACGTCCCGGGCGTCGTCCACCCCGGACAGGTCCCGGCCGGTGAGCAGCCGCGCCTCGGTGGCGTCGGCGCGGACCACGTCGGCCCGGACCAGCACCGCGTCGCGGGTGGCGTCGTCCTCCGGCGCTCCGTCGACGACGACGACCGCGCCCTCGGGCACCCGCTGCAGCGCGGCTCCCACGGCGGCCCCCGGCTGCTCCAGCTGGAGGCTCACCACCTGCGCGGCGGCGAGCTGGTCGGTGGCCGCCGCGACGTCGTCCGGGGTGAGCAGGACGGCGCCGGGCACGTCCTCGAGCAGCCGGCGCACTCCGCCGTCCTCCACCAGGTGGACCACCAGCGCGGTGGCGGCGCCGCGGCGGCGCACCACGGCGGAGACGTCGATCCCGTCGGCCGCGGCCTGCGCGACCGCCTCGGTGCCCGCGGAGTCGTCGCCCACGACGCCGACCAGCGCGACCGGCACGCCGAGCTGCGCCAGCGCCTGGTTGGCGCCCCTCCCGCCGAGCAGCTCGCGGCGCTCGCCGACCGTCGCCGAGCCGCCGGGCTCGGGCAGGGCCGAGGTGCGGAGCACGAGGTCGCGGCCCACCCGGCCCAGGACCACGACGTCGGCCATCCCTGCTCGCCCTCCCCGGTGTCCCTGCCACCCGTGTGCCGGACGCGGATCGGTCAGGATGTGCCCCGTGCGCACGGTCGAGGAACACCAGGCGGTCGTCACGGCGCTGCTCGCCCCGCTGGGCGAGGAGGAGGTGCCGCTGGCGGCTGCGCACAACCGCGTGCTCGCCCGCGACGTGACCGCGCAGGTGTCGCTGCCCGGCTTCGACAACTCCGCGATGGACGGCTACGCCGCACGCGCGGCCGAGGTCGCCGACCTGCCTGTCCGGCTGCCGGTCGCCGACGACGTCCCCGCCGGGCGCACCGACGTCCGCCCGCTCGAGCCCGGCACGGTGCAGCGGATCATGACCGGCGCGCCGCTCCCCGAGGGCGCGGAGGTGGTCGTCCCGGTGGAGCTGACCGACGGCGCCACCGACGTCGTGGAGATCCGCGACGCCCCCGCCCCCGGCACCCACGTGCGGCGGGCCGGCGAGGACATCACCGCCGGTACGGTCGCCCTCACCGCCGGCACCCCGCTCGGCGCCGCGCAGCTGGGCCTGGCCGCCGCCGT
>DATIMX010000017.1:0-5421 GCA_035474935.1 Geodermatophilus sp.
GGGACGTCGGAGGCCACCGAGGCGCGCCCACCCGCACGCTCTCCGGAGGGGATCCCCATGCGAGCGCTCACCGTCGTGCCCGGGTTGCCGGGCTCGGCCACCGTCCGCGACGTCCCCGAACCCTCCCCCGGCCCGGGCGACCTCCTGGTCGACGGGCTGGCAGTCGGCGTCTGCGGCACCGACCGCGAGATCGCGGCCGGTGAGTACGGGTGGGCGCCGGCCGGGAAGGAGCACCTCGTCCTGGGGCACGAGTCGCTGGGCCGGGTCCGGGAGGCGCCGGAGGGCAGCGGGTTTCCCCCCGGCGACCTGGTGGTCGGCGTGGTGCGCCGGCCCGACCCGGTGCCCTGCGGGGCCTGTGCGCACGGCGCGTTCGACAGGTGCCGCAACGGCCGCTACACCGAGCGCGGGATCAAGGAGCTGCCCGGCTACGCCAGCGAGCGCTGGTGTGTCGAGACCGGGTACGCCGTCCGGCTCGACCCGGGTCTCGGCGAGGTCGGCGTGCTGCTCGAGCCCACCAGCGTGGTCGCCAAGGCTCGGCGGCAGGTCGAGCTCATCGGGGGCCGGTCGTGGTTCGAGCCGCGCACCGTGCTGGTGACCGGCGCCGGGCCGATCGGCCTGCTGGCCGCGCTGCTCGGGGTCCAGGGGGGCCTGGAGCTGCACGTGCTGGACCGGGTCGCCGGCGGGGTCGAGCCGGACCTGGTCCGCGAGCTGGGTGCGACGTACTCCTGCGACGGCTTCGACGCCGCCATCGCCGCCGGCCGCCCGGACGTCGTGATCGAGGCGACGGGCGCCGCGACGCTGGTGCTCGCGGCCATGGGCGGCACCGGCTCCTACGGCCTCACCTGCCTGACCGGCGTGTCCCCCGAGGGACGACGCGTCGAGTGGGACGCCGGCGGGCTCAACCGCACCCTCGTGCTGCAGAACGACGCCGTCCTCGGGTCGGTCAACGCCAACGCCGACCACTACCGGGCCGCAGCCGACGCGCTGGCCCGGGCCGACCGCGACTGGCTGGCGCGGTTGCTGACCCGCCGGGTGCCGCTGGCCGCAGCGACCGACGCCCTGCGGCCGGACCCCGACGGCGTCAAGACCGTCATCACGCTGCAGGACTGACGCGGGCACGGCGGCAGGAGGGCACATGGCCGGGGCGATCGAGGACTACGGGCTGATCGGCGACCTGCAGACCGTGGCGCTGGTCGACCGCACCGGCTCGATCGACTGGCTGTGCCTGCCCCGGTTCGACTCGCCGGCCTGCTTCGCCGCCCTGCTCGGCGACGAGCGGGCCGGCCGCTGGCTGCTCGCCCCGCGGGGCACCGACACCTGCACGCGCCGGCGGTACCGCGGGGACTCGCTGGTGCTCGAGACCGAGTGGGAGACCCCCGAGGGCACCGTGCGCGTCGTCGACCTGATGCCGCCTCGCGGGGAGGCCCCGGACGTGGTGCGGATCGTCGAGGGGGTGTCGGGCCGGGTCCCGGTGCACACCGAGCTCGTGCTGCGCTTCGACTACGGCCACGTGCCGCCGTGGACCCGCACCGTCGACGGTGAGCTGGCGGGCGTTGCCGGCCCGGACGCGGTGTGGCTGCGCAGCGACGTCCCGCTCGAGCACCGCGACGGGATCGTGCAGGCCGACTTCGAGGTGGCCGCCGGGGAGTCGGTGGCGTTCGTGCTCACCTACACGGCCTCGCACCTGCCCCGGCCGCGAGCGGCCGACCCGCAGCGGGCACTCGCCGGGACCCTGCGCACCTGGGCGGAGTGGGTCGACCGGTGCCGCTACTCCGGCGGCTGGGAGGCCGCCGTCCGCCGCTCGCTGCTCACCCTGAAGGCCCTGACCTACGCGCCCACCGGCGGGATCCTCGCCGCGGCCACGACCTCGCTGCCCGAGGAGCTGGGCGGGTCGCGCAACTGGGACTACCGGTACTGCTGGCTGCGCGACGCCACCTTCACCCTCCAGGCGCTGCTCGGGACCGGCTACCTGCACGAGGCGCAGGCCTGGCGCGACTGGCTGCTGCGCGCGGCCGCCGGCGACCCCGCCGAGCTGCGGATCATGTACGCCCTCGACGGCTCCCGGCGGATCCCGGAGGTCGAGATCCCCTGGCTGGCGGGCTACGAGGGCTCCGGGCCGGTGCGGGTCGGCAACGCCGCCGCGGCGCAGTTCCAGCTGGACGTCTGGGGCGAGGTGCTCGACGGGCTGCACCTGGCCCGGTGCTCCGGCCTGGCCGGCACGGCCGACGGCTGGGACCTGCAGCGCGCGCTGCTGGACTTCCTCGAGGGCGCCTGGGACCAGCCGGACAACAGCCTCTGGGAGGTCCGCGGCCCGCGCCGGCACTTCGTGCACTCCAAGGTCATGGCCTGGGCCGGGATCGACCGCGCCGTCCACGCCGTGGAGGACTTCGGGCTCGACGGCCCGGTCGACCGCTGGCGGCGCCTGCGCCAGGAGATCCACGACGACGTGTGCCGCCGCGGCTACGACGCCGACCGCGGCACCTTCACCCAGTTCTACGGCTCCCGCGGCCTGGACGCCGCGCTGCTGCTCATCCCCCGCGTCGGCTTCCTCCCGTGGCACGACCCGCGGGTCGTGGGCACCGTGACCGCCGTTCGCCGCGAGCTGGACCACGACGGCTTCCTGCTGCGCTACCGGTCCGACGCCGACGGCGGTGTCGACGGCCTCCCGGGCAGCGAGGGCGCGTTCCTCGCCTGCAGCTTCTGGCTCGCCGACGCCCTGACCGGGATCGGCCACCGGGACGAGGCCGAGGCGCTCTTCACCCGGCTGCTCGACCTGCGCAACGACCTCGGCCTGCTCAGCGAGGAGTACGACGCCGTTGCCGGCCGGCAGCTCGGCAACACGCCCCAGGCCTTCAGCCACGTCGGCCTGGTGAACACCGCCCGCCACCTCTCCGGCACGCGGGCCGCCTCCGACACCGGGGCACCGGCCGGCGGCGGCGACCCGCAGGCACCCGCCGGCCCCGACCCCGCGGGGCGGAGCGCACGCTGAGGGACCCGGCGGAGTGGCCTGGTGACCGCGCCGTCCGCTGCGCTGCTCCCCACTGCCGCGACCAGCGCGAGCAATCCGGCGGAGAGGACCAGGCCGACGAGGAACCGCGGGTGGCTGGAGCGGCCGGTCGAGGGCAGCTCCTCCATGCACACGTCGAGCGCTCCCGCACGGCAGCGCTTGGACGCGGCGCGGTGGGGCACCATGCCGGGGTCGGCGGATCATCCCGGGCAGGAGGAGGTGCGGGTGCTGGACGTGGACCTGGTGGACGTCGCCCCGCCGCCCCGCGCGGGCGGGGTGGCGGTGGCCGGGCCGACCGTCGCCGACGTGATGATCGGCCGGCCGAAGACGCTGCCCTCCGACGCCTCGGTCGCCGCCGCCCGGGCGGTCCTCGCCGACGACCACGTCGTGCTGGTCCTGCTCACCGAGGACGGCGTGCTCCGCGGCACGCTGCTGCGCGAGGACCTGCCGGACACCGCGCCCGGCCCGGCGCCGGCGCTCCCGCTGTCGCGGCTGACCGGCCGGACCGTCGCACCGGCCGCCCCGCTCGCCGACGTGCACGAGCTTCTCGTGCGCACCGGCCGGCGCCGGCTCGCCGTGGTGGACGAGGAGGGCCGGCTGCTCGGGCTGGTGTGCCTCAAGCGCCGGCGGACCGGCTACTGCACCGACGCGGGCGTCGCCGAGCGGGCCCGCTCGCGCCGGTGCGCGCCGGAGATCCCGGCGCCGACACGCTGAGGCGCCGGCCCCGCGCGCCGTCGTCCCTCCCTCGGGAGAGGGTGGCGGCGTGAGGCTGCTGACCAGACTGGGCGGACTGCTCGCGGACGCCGCGCTGGGCCTGCCGCTGCGGGCGAGGCCCTACACCGTCGAGCGTGACGTCGCCGTGCCCGCACCCGGCGGGGTGACGCTCCTGGGCGACCTCCACCGCCCCGCCGCGGCGACCGGCCCGCTGCCCGTGGTGCTCGTCCGGCTGCCCTACGGCCGCACCGCGGCGTTCGAGCACGTCTTCGTCGCCCCGCTGGCCCGGCGCGGTTTCCAGGTCTTCGTCCAGTCCACGCGCGGCACGTTCAGCTCCGGCGGCCACTTCCGGCCGTTCACCACCGAGCACGACGACGGCGTGGCCACCGTGGCCTGGCTGCGCGCGCAGCCGTGGTGCGACGGGCGGGTGGCGATGACCGGCGGCAGCTACTTCGGGCACACCCAGTGGGCGGTCGCCCCGTACGCCGACCCGCCGCTGGTCTGCGTCTCGCCGCACATCACCGCCGCGCGGATCACCACGGCGTTCTACGACCACGGCGCGCCCCTGCTGCACACCGCCCTGACCTGGACGGCCCAGATCGGCCGCCAGGAGGCCGGCGGCCTGCAGCGGCAGCCGGCGCAGCCCCCGGCGGAGCCGGGCCTCCAGCCGCGGGCGCGGCAGCGGGGCGGGTGGGCCACCGGCCTCCTGCCGGCCGATCTGGACCGACCAGCCCAGCGCGTTGTGCAGCCCGGGGGCGTCGTGGTCGTAGAAGGCCCGGGTGATGCGGGCGGCGGTGATGTGCGGGCTGGCCGAGACCAGCGGCGGGTCGGCGTACGGCGCGACGGCCCACTGGGTGTGCCCGAAGTAGCTGCCCCCGGTCGTGGCGACCCGGCCGTCGCACCAGGACTGCTCGCGCAGCCACGCCAGCGTGACCAGCCCGTCGTCGTGCTCGGTGGTGAACGGCCGGAAGTGCCCGCCGGACCCGAACGTCCCGCGGGTGGACTGGACGAAGACCTGGAAGCCGCGCCGGGCGAAGGGCGCGACGAAGATGTGCGCGAACAGGCCGGCCCGGCCGTAGGGCAGCCGGATCAGCACCACCGGCAGCGGACCGGTGGCGGTGGTCGGCCGGTAGAGGTCGCCGAGCAGCGCCACCCCGTCGGGCATCGGGACGGCGACGTCCCGGCGCACCGCGTACGGGGTCGCCCGCAAGGGCAGACCGAACGCGGCGTCCACGATCAGACCGCCCACCCTGGACAGCAGGCTCATCGCCGTTCTCCCTCCTCGACGCGGGCCGGGGACCGGCGACCGCCACCCGATCATGGCCCAGGCGGTGGGCCCGGTGCACGAGTCGCGGTCCGGGCGGGTGGCGGGCAGGGTGGGGACCGTGCGCATCGCAGTCACCGGGGGTTCCGGAAAGCTCGGGCGGGTGGTCGTGGCCGACCTGACCGCCCACGGCCACACCGTCGTCAACCTCGACCGGGAGCCGCCCCCGCCTGGGCCGGACGGTCGGCCCGCCGGCCGGTTCGTCAAGATCGACCTGGCCGACCACGGGCAGGTCCTCGACGTGCTGCTCGGCGTCGACGAGCACCACCGCCACGGCCTCGACGCCGTCGTGCACCTGGGTGCGATCCCGGCGCCGGGCATGGCCCCCGACGCCACCACCTTCGAGAACAACGTGCTGAGCACGTACTCGGTGTTC
>DATIMX010000018.1:0-4936 GCA_035474935.1 Geodermatophilus sp.
GGCGACTGCTCTCCGGCGTCCCGGCGCACGTCGACGGGCGGATGCTGCAGGCCACCGAGGCCGCCGGCGCGAACCTGATCAACCGCGACCGGATGTGGCACTACACCGAGGGCATCGCCAACCACTCGCCGGTCTGGCAGCGGCACGGCATCCGGATCCTGCCGGGGCCCTCGTCGCTGTGGCTCGACGCGACCGGGAAGCGGCTGCCGGTGCCGCTGTTCCCCGGCTTCGACACCCTCGGCACGCTGGCGCACATCGGGCAGACCGGCCACGAGCACACCTGGTTCGTCGCCACGCACAAGATCGTGGAGAAGGAGTTCGCGCTGTCGGGCTCCGAGCAGAACCCCGACCTCACGGGCAAGGACGTCAGGCTGCTGCTCAACCGGGCCCGCGCCGGCGTCGCCGCCCCGGTCCAGGCCTTCCTCGACAAGGGGGAGGACTTCGTCGTCGCCCGCACCCTGCCCGAGCTGGTCGCCGGGATGAACCGGGTCACCGGCGGCACCCCCGAACTGCTGCTGGCCGACGTCGAGCGCGAAGTCGTCGCCCGCGACCGCGAGGTCGCCCACCCCTTCACCAAGGACCTGCAGCTGACCGCGATCCGCGGCGCACGCAACTACCTCGGCGACAAGCTCATCCGCGTGGCCCCGCCGCACCGGCTGCTCGACCCCGAGGCGGGCCCGCTGATCGCCGTCCGGCTCAACCTGATCACCCGGAAGACCCTCGGCGGACTGGAGACCGACCTCTCCGGCCGCGTGCTGCAGCCCGGCGGCGCGGTCTTCCCGGGCCTCTACGCCGCGGGCGAGGTGGCCGGCTTCGGCGGGGGCGGCATGCACGGCTACCGCTCGCTGGAGGGCACCTTCCTCGGCGGCTGCCTGTTCAGCGGCCGGGTCGTCGGCCGGGCGCTCGCGGCCGCGCTGTGAGGACGACGCGCGAGGGAGCATCGCAGGGAGCGCTGGCGACCGAGGAGCGGATCGAGTGCGGAGTCGGACCATGGACCCTGTGACGTCGCACCCGAGCCCCTGGTCGGACCCGGCGACGGAGACCGAGGCCGGTGCTCCCTACGCCGGGCCGCCGCCGACGGCGATGCCGTACTGGACCCCCGCCGTTCCCCACCCGGCCCCGTGGCCGCAGCCGTGGCCGCCGGCCCCCGCCCGGCCGCAGCGGCCCGGACAGGTGATCGCGGCCGCGGTGCTCGCCGTCGTCCAGGCCGCGGGCGTGGCCCTCGCGAGCGCCTACCTCCAGCTGCTGGGGACGGTCTTCTCGATGGCCGCGGACCAGCCCGGCTTCCCGGCCGACGGGGCGGCCCTGGCCGCCGAGGCCGGCGTGCTCGCCGTCGTGCAGCTGGCCTCGGTCGTCGTGCTGGTGGCCGGCGGCATCCTGGCGCTCACCCGCCGCAGCGCCCTCGCCCGGTGGACGCTGGTCGCGGCGCTGGCCCTGCAGCTGGCGCTGGCCGCGTACTGGTCGGTGCGCCTGCTCACAGCGTTCGACTCGGCGACGGGCGTGCTGCTGCTCCTGGTCGTCTGCTTCGCCGCCGGGCCGGCGGTCGCCCTGGGGCTGAGCTCGGGCCGGCCCGCGCGCGCCTGGTTCGGGAGCAGCCCCGGCGTCGGGACGACGCCGCACCGGTGACCCGGCTGCTCGGCGGTGGGTGGGACGATCGGGCGCATGTCCGCCGTCCCCGCCGCCGAGTCCGCCCTGGACCCCGCGGTCGCCGCGCTGCTGCGCCGCGACCCCGCCGGGCTGGTCGCCGCCGTCGTCCAGCAGCACGACACCGGTGAGGTGCTCATGGTCGCCTGGATGGACGACGAGGCGCTGCGCCGCACCCTGACCAGCGGCCGGGCCACCTACTGGTCGCGCAGCCGGCGCGAGTACTGGGTGAAGGGGGAGACCTCCGGGCACCGCCAGTGGGTCCGCGACGTCCGCCTGGACTGCGACGGCGACGCGCTGCTGCTCCTCGTCGACCAGGAGGGCCCGGCCTGCCACACCGGCGAGCGCTCCTGCTTCCACCGAGAGCTGGAGGTGACCCGTGCGGCTCGGTGAGACCACCCCGTCGCGGGAGGAGTTCGCGGCGCTGGACCAGCCGATGGTCCCGGTCACCCGGCGGCTGCTCGCCGACGGCGAGACCGCGGTCGGCATCTACCGCAAGCTCGCCGGCAACCGGCCGGGGACGGTGCTGCTGGAGTCCGCCGAGCAGGGCAAGCAGTGGAGCCGGTACAGCTTCGTCGGCGTCCGCAGCGCCGGTGTGCTCACCGAGCGGGACGGCGCCGCGCTGTGGCTGGGGGAGGAGCTGCCCGGCCTCACCGACGACCTGCCCGCCGACCCGCTGGTCGCCGTCCGCACGCTGGCCCGCCGGCTGCGCTCGCCGCGCCGTCCCGACCTGCCCCGGCTGACCGGCGGTCTGGTCGGCTATCTCGGCTACGACGTCGTCCGGCGGCTGGAGCGGCTGCCGGTCACCGCCGTCGACGACCTCGGCATGCCCGAGCTCGCGCTCATGCTGGTCACCGACCTGGCGGTGCTCGACCACCACGACGGCACGGTGCTGCTGATCGCCAACGCGTTCGCGGGGGCGGCTCGGGGCGGGGAGGACGGGCAGGGCTCGGAGGGCTACGACGACGCGGTGACCCGGCTCGACGCGATGGCCGCCGACCTGGCCAAGGCCGCGCCGCCCGGCGTGGCCACCTTCGCCACGGTCGCGCCGCCCTCGGTGCAGAGCAACATGGCGCCCGGCGTCTTCGAGGACGGCGTGGAGCGCGTGCGGGAGCACATCCGGGCGGGGAACGCCTTCCAGGTGGTGCTCTCGCAGCGCTTCGAGGTGCCCACCGAGGTCGAGGCCCTGGACCTCTACCGGGTGCTGCGGGCGACCAACCCCTCGCCGTACATGTACCTGCTGCGCTTCGCCGGGCGGGAGTCGCCGTTCGACGTCGTCGGCTCCTCACCGGAGGCGCTGGTCACCGTGACCGGCAGCTCGGCGGTCGTCCACCCGCCGGCCGGCACCCGCCCGCGGGGCGCGACCCCCGAGGAGGACGCGCGGCTGGCCGAGGGCCTGCTCGCCGACCCCAAGGAGCGCGCCGAGCACGTGATGCTGGTCGACCTGGCCCGCAACGACCTGGGCCGGGTCTGCGTGCCCGGCACGGTCGAGGTGCCCGACTTCATGCGCATCGAGCACTACAGCCACGTCATGCACCTGGTGTCGACCGTGGCCGGCGAGGTCGCGTCGAAGTGGGACGCCCTCGACGTCTTCGACGCGACCTTCCCGGCCGGCACCGTCTCCGGGGCGCCCAAGCCGAGCGCGATGGCGATCATCGAGTCGCTGGAGCCCACCCGGCGGGCGCTCTACGCCGGCACCGTCGGCTACGTCGACGCCAGCGGCGACCTGGACATGGCCATCGCCATCCGGACGGCGGTCCTGCACCAGGGCCGCGCCTACGTGCAGGCCGGCGCGGGCGTCGTCGCCGACAGCGACCCGGCCACCGAGGAGGCCGAGACCCGGCACAAGGCGCGCGCGGTGCTCTCGGCGATCGCGACGGCGGAGGGGATGCGGGAGCTCGCGTGAGCGGGCAGGGGCGTGGGCGGACCGGAACCGACCGCCGCGCGATGGCCGCAGCCGTCGTCGGCCTGGCCGCGGCCGGGGGACTGGCGCTGTCCACCGGCGGTCAGACCTGGCTCACCGCCACCGTGGCGCGACCCGAGCCCCTGCCGCCGGTCACCGAGCAGCTGACCGGCTCGGAACTGGCGCCCCTGGTCCCGGCCGGCGGGCTGCTGCTCCTTGCGGCCGCCGTGGCGCTGGTCGCCGTCCGCGGCGCCGGACGGGTGCTGGTGGGGCTGCTGGCCGCCGTCGCCGGGGGAGTGCTCGGCTGGTCGGGCCTGCGGACCCTGGTGACCGGCGGGGACGCCGCGGCGGCGGGCGTGCTCGGCAGCGGGACGCCGGGCAGCACGGTCACGACCGCGGTGTCCGCCGCGTGGCCGGTGCTCGCCCTCGCCGCGGGGCTGCTCGCCGCGGCGGCGGGCCTGCTCACCGTGGTCCGCGGCCGCACCTGGCCGGGCATGGGACGCCGGTACGAGCGTGCGGCCGCCGCGGCCCCCACGGCCCCCGGCCCCGCCCGCCGGCGGACCGACGAGGACCGCGCGCTCGACGCCTGGCGGGCGCTCGACCGCGGCGAGGACCCCACCGAGGGCACGGCGGAACATCGCTGAGTACCCGGGGCCGCCTGCTCCACACCCCGTCCGGGGAGTGCGTGCGCCCCCGTGGGCGGCCCGGCGACTCGCCGCCTCTAGAGTGGGTCCACGGATCGAGGCCCGGCCGGGGCCGCGCCCGGCGGGTGGTCCTGGTGGGCGGTGTGACGAGCAGCAGTGGGGAGGCACCCGTGTCCGTGCTCGACGAGATCGTCGCCGGCGTCCGTGAGGACCTGGCGGCACGCGAGGCGACCACCCCGCTGGCGGAGGTGAAGGCCGCCGCGTCGGACGCCCGCCCGCCGCTCGACGCCCTCGCGGCGCTGCGCGCGCCGGGTGTCGGCGTCATCGCCGAGGTGAAGCGGCAGAGCCCCTCCAAGGGCGCGCTCGCCGACATCCCCGACCCCGCCGTGCTGGCCCGGCAGTACGCCGACGGCGGTGCCCGGGTGATCAGCGTGCTCACCGAGCGGCGCCGCTTCGGGGGCGGCCAGGCCGACCTCGCCGCCGTCCGCGCCGCCGTCGACGTCCCGGTGCTGTGCAAGGACTTCGTGGTCACCAGCTACCAGGTGCACGAGGCGCGCGCCCACGGGGCCGACGTCGTCCTGCTGATCGTCGCCGCACTGGAGCAGAACGCGCTCCTCGGCCTGCTGGAGCGGGTCGAGTCGCTCGGCATGACCGCGCTGGTCGAGGTGCACACCGAGGCCGAGGCCGACCGCGCGCTGTCCGCCGGCGCCGCGGTGATCGGCGTCAACGCCCGCGACCTGACCAC
>DATIMX010000019.1:0-7438 GCA_035474935.1 Geodermatophilus sp.
GCTGCCGCGAGGAGGGCGTCACGCACCGATCCGCCGACCAGGTGCACCTCGAAGCCCGCCGCGGTGAACCGCTCTCCGAGCGCGGTGAGCACCGGCGAGAGGTCGACCAGCTCCCGGACCGTCTGCTGGACGGTCGGAGAGACGGGTTCTCCGGGAGGACGACTCGGAGGGGTGGCGGACACGACGAGCCAGGGTAGTGCGGTGCGGAACCGACCCCGGTCCGGCTCCGCGCTCCGGTCCGCTCCTCGCTCGCTGGCGCTCGCTGCGATGCTCCCAGAGCTGTCGCCTGACGCGCGCTACCCTCCTGGCATGGCTGGGACGGGCGGGCGCGGACGCCCCGGCCGCCGGTTGCGCCGGGTCGACGAGACCTCCGCCGGGGGCCTGGTGGTGGCGGACGACGGTGTGACCGGGCCCCGTGCCGCCCTCATCGGGCGCACGGACCGCCGCGGTCGCCTCCTCTGGTCCCTGCCCAAGGGCCACATCGAGGAGGGCGAGACCCCCGAGGACACCGCCGTCCGCGAGGTCGCGGAGGAGACCGGGATCATCGGCGAGGTCGTCGCGCCGCTCGGCATCATCGACTTCTGGTTCGTCGCCGACGGCCGCCGCGTGCACAAGACCGTGCACCACTTCCTGCTGCGCGCCATCGGGGGCGCCCTCTCCGACGCCGACGTCGAGGTGACCGAGGTCGCCTGGGTGCCTCTCGACGAGCTGAGCGGCCGGCTCGCCTACGCCGACGAGCGGGCACTGGTCGAGCGCGCGCCCGCATTGCTGGCCGACAGCGCGTGAACCGGCCGGCGCTGCTGCGCGCCGCCGTCGCCTCCCTGCTCGTCACGGCGCTGGGTCTGGCCGCACCACCGGCGCAGGCCGCCCCGTCGGCGCCCGAAGGCACACCGGTCCTCGAGGCGGCACCCGCGCCGGACGACGACTCGAACGACGACAGCCGCCCCGTCGAGATCCGGGTGGGCAGGTTCGAGCCGCGCACGTTGACCCCCGGGGCCACGGTCACGGTCACCGGCACGCTGGTGAACTCCGGGTCCACCCCGATCACCGACCTGAGCGTGCGGCTGCAGCGGGGTGACGTGCTCACCTCCCGCGCCGAGCTCGCCGCCCTCACCCAGGATCCCGATCCGGCCACCACGGTGGAACCGCCGTTCCTCGAGGTTCCGGGTGAGCTGGCCGCCGGTGCGGAACTGGAGTTCAGCTACAACCTCGCGTCCGAGGCGCTGCGCATCGACCGGGACGGCGTCTACCCCGTCCTGCTCAATGTCAACGGCGCGGTGCGCGACCCCGACGGCGGCAGCGAACGGCGCCGCGTCGGCGAGCTGCCGACCTACGTCGTCCAGCAGCCGGTGCTGCCGGCCGGCCGCACGGCCGTCGCCTGGCTGTGGCCGCTGGTCGAACGGACCCACCGCAGCCCGTCCGGCCGGTTCGCCGACGACGACCTCACCGCGGTGATCAGCGACGGCGGGCGGCTGGACCGCGCTCTCGCCGTCATCGAACGCCTGCCGGACACCCAGGCCCCGGGCGCGCCCGCTCCCGTGCCCGCGCTCCAGGTCACCCTCGCCATCGATCCGGCGCTGATCGAGGAACTGCAGATCATGGCGGCCGGCTCCTACGTGGTCGGCGAGGACGGCACCGGCAGCGGCACGGAGGCGGCCACGGCGTTCCTCGAGCGGCTCACCGCCGTCGCCGATGAGCATCCGGTGGTGGCCCTGCCCTACGGCGACGTCGACGCCGACGCCCTCCAGGCCTCGGGGCTCGCCGACGTCCTGACCCGGAGCCTGCCCGGCACCCCCTGGGGCACCGCCCAGGACCCGCCCGGCAACGACGACGGCGGCGCCGCGGCGGGCACTTCCGCCCCTGCGGGCAGCACCGGGACGACGGCCCCGGAGGCGGAGACGTCCCACGTCGGCGCCGGGGCCGCGATCCTCGCCGACGCGCTCGACGTGCAACCCCGGACGGACCTCGCCTGGGCGGCGGGCGGCTCGCTGCGCAGCGACACGCTCGCGACCCTGCAGGCCGGCGGCCTGCGGACCGTCGTCCTCGGGACCAGCGGGCTGACCGCCGGCGACTCGGCGGTCGGACTGACGGGGCCCACGGCAGCGGCGCACACGACGGTGACGACCGCCTCCGGGACGCTGCCGGCGCTGGTCGCCGATCCCGCCCTCGGCACGGTCGTCGGCGCCGCCGAGCAGGCGCCGGGTGGGGAGCGGCTGGCCGAGCAGCGTTACCTCGCCGAGCTCGCGGTGATCGGCCTGCAGGCCCCCGCGGGTACGGAACAGACCGTGCTGGTGGCGGCGCCGCGTGACGTCGAGGCCGGCCCCGAGGGCGCCGGCGCGATGATGGCCGACACGACCGCGCTGCCGTGGTTGCGCCCGACGACCCTCGACGAGCTGGCCGCCGGTCCGGGGACGACCGCGGGCGAGCTCCAGGACCCCGTCGACGTGATCCACCTGGACCCCGCCGGACTGTCCGCCGTCACGACCGGCGTCGCGTCGCGCGACGACCTGGCCGGCGCCATCGCTGACGACGCCGACGTCGCCCTGCGCGGCTACGACGCCGCGGTCTCGCGAACCACCTCGGTGGCGTGGCGGGCCGATCCGGAGGGCTTCCGAGGGGCAGCGGGCGAGCTGACCGCGACGATGGACCGGCTGCGCAGCCAGGTCACCCTCCTGGCCCCGGCCGACGGCACCTACAGCCTGGCGTCCAGCGACTCCCCCCTGGTGCTGACGGTCCGCAACGACCTCCCGGTGGCGGTGGAGGTGCGGCTGGAGGTCCGCGCCCGCGGCAACCGGGGCCTGTCGATCGAGGACATCGGTCTCCAGAACCTCGCCCCCGGTGAGCGGACGACCCTCACCGTGCCGACGGACGTGCGCCAGTCCGGCGGCTTCGCGGTGACGGCGCAGCTCACCACCCCGAGCGGTGGTCCGCTGGGGGCCGAGATCCAACTCCAGGTGAAGAGCACGGCCTACGGGCCGATCTCGCTGATCATCACGATCGGCGCGGCGGCCCTGCTCGGCCTGCTGTTCCTGCGCCGGCTGGTCAACTTCGTGCTGCGCCGACGCCGGGCGTCCCGTGAGCAGGCCGCGGCGGGACCGTGGCCGTACGAGGGCGAGGGCCCCGATCTCTCGGGCGCCGCACAGCCGCCGAACCGGAGCCCGGTGTGACCAGCGGCCCGGACCAGGAGCGTCCGGTCGAGTCCCCCGCGCGACGTCCCGCCCGCGCCGATGGTCCCCCGCTTCCTCCGTCGCCGTACCGCGCGACACCGCCGGCGTCGGCACCGTTCGGCGGCGCCGAGCCCGGGTCTCCCGCCGTCCCGGTCCCTGCCCCGGCCCCCGTCCCCGAGGCACCTCCGGTCCCGGTGCGGGCGCTGGCGCCGCTGCCACCCGTGCCGCCGCCTGCCCGCAACCGCTGGGTGCCCGCCGCCGACGACACCCAGGTGATGACGTCGCTGCCGCCGGTCCCGCAGGGCCCGGTGGGGGAGAGCGACGAGGAGATCGAACGGCGAGAGGGCACGCCCGGCGCCAGCGGCGGCATCCTGCGGGCGGCCGGCACCATGGCCGTCGCGACCCTCGTCTCCCGCATCACCGGGCTGCTGCGGACGATGGTGCTCGCGGCGGCTCTCGGCGTGGCGCTGCTCAACGACGCCTACAACACCGCGAACACGCTGCCCAACATCGTCTTCGAGCTGTTGCTGGGCGGCGTGCTCGCCTCCGTCGTCGTCCCCCTGCTGGTGCACGCGCAGGAACGCGACGCCGACGGTGGGACGGCGTATGCCCAGCGGCTGGCCACCATCGCCACCGCCGGGCTGGTTCTCGTCACGGCGGTGGCGATTCTCGCCGCCCCGCTGCTGACCTCGCTGTACGGCATCAGCGACAACGAGGCCCAGGTGGAGCTGGCGAACTGGCTGGCCCGGATCCTCCTCGTCGAGATCGTCTTCTACGGTCTCGGCGCCCTCGCCCAGTCGATCCTCAACTCGCGGGGCGTCTTCGGGCCGCCCGCCTGGGCGCCGGTGCTCAACAACGTCGTGGTCATCGCCACCGGCCTGGTCTTCCTCGCCATGAGCGGGCCGGGGGACCTGGAGCCGGCCACGATCAGCCCCGGCCTGGTCTGGCTGCTCGGCATCGGCACGACCGCCGGCATCGCCGCCCAGGCGCTCGTCCTGCTGCCGCTGCTGCGCCGCGCCGGCGTGCCGCTGCGGCCGCGCTGGGGACTCCGCCAGACCGGCCTGCGCGAGGCCGGCACCCTCGGACTCTGGGTCATCGGCTACGTCGCGGTGAGCCAGATCGGTGTGATCGTGGCCACGCGGATCGCCAACGCCGCCGGACGCGAGGGCGGCCTGGGGTCGAGCGCGTACGCCATCGCCAGCCTGCTGTTCCAGATGCCCTACGGGATCATCGGCGTGGCCCTGCTGACCGCGCTCGTGCCACGGATGAGCCGGGCCGCGTCGCGGCGCGACATCCCCGGTGTGGCCGAGGACCTCGCCCTCGGCACCCGGCTGTCGGCCCTCGGCCTGTTGCCGGTGACCGCCGCGCTCGTCGTCCTCGGGCCGCCACTGACCCTCGTCGTGTTCGCCCGGGGCAACACGACCGAGGCCGAGGCCCAGGGCATCGGGACGGCGCTGGCGATCGGTGCGTTCGGGCTGCTCCCGATGGCGGTCACCCTCCTCCAGCTACGCGTCTTCTACGCGATGAAGGACGCCCGCACACCGACGCTGATCCAGGTCGGCATGGTCGCCGTCCGCGTGCCCCTGCTCCTGCTCGTGCCCGTGCTCGTCGAGCCGGACCACGTGGTCGCCGGGCTGATGCTGGCCACGAGCATCACCTACGTGGCGGGCTGGGTGATCGGGGACCTGGCGCTGCGCCGCCGGCTGGGCGCGCTGCGCACCCGGCAGACGTTGTGTCCGGTCCTGCGGATCGCCGCGGTGTCGGCAGTGGCCGGTGGCGCGGGCTGGCTCGTCCGGATCGTGACCGACGACCTGTTCGGCACGTCCACCGCAGGGTCGCTCGCGGCCGTGCTGGTCGGTACCGTGGTCATCGGCGGCGTGGCTCTCGCAGGTCTCGCGGTCGCCCGCGTCCCAGAACTCAGGGAGCCCCTGGCAGCCGTCAGGGCCCGGATGGGACGTGGATGACCGATCCTTCGCACGATGCGGCGCCGACGCCTGGGCAATCGCACGGGCGGTCGCACCAGGACAGGGGGTCGACAGTGTCGATGACGTCGACGGCCACCGGTCTGCCCGACCGCTACCGGCCACTGGACCAGGTGGGTCCCGACGAGCCGACACCGACCGGCGTCATCCGCTGCTGGCGGGCCAAGGACCGCGTTCTCAACCGCGACGTCGCCATCCGCGTGCACACCCCCGCTGGGCCCGCTGCGCACGCGTGGATCGCCCGCGCGCTCACCGCCGGCGGCCTCGCCACGCCGGCCCTCGCCATGGTCTACGACGCCTCGGAGGGCTCCGGCGACCCGCAGGCCCCCGGTGGCGCCGCGTACGTCGTGAACGAGTGGATCGACGGCATCACGCTCGCCGACCGGCTGACCGACGGTCCCATGCCCGACCGGGACGTGCGCACGGTGCTGCGCCGCCTGGCCGAGGGCATCGCCGAGGCCCACCGGGTCGGGCTCGCCGTCGGCGGCCTCACCGCCGACAACGTGGTCCTGCGGCCCAACGGACTGGTCGGCCTGCGCGCCGTCCCCGCCGCCACCGGCACGATCGACGGCGACATCGCCGCTCTCGGCGCCCTCCTCGAGGCCTGCCTGACCGGCCTCGACCCGGCCGACGCCGAGCCGCAGCCGCTCACCGGCCCGTCCGACCTGGTGGCGCTCGTCCGCCGCGCCCGCTCGACCGAGCCGGGCCAGAGCCTGTCCAGCGTCGCGGCCATGGCGGCGCTGCTCGCCGAGCGGCCCCGCACTCCCGGCGCGTCTGCATCCGCATCGGCCTCGTCGCACCGCCAGCCGGCCGACCGGGCCGCTGACAAGGCCGCCGACAAGGACTCCGACAGCGGCTGGCTCCGCCGGCTGCGTGACCGGCGTACCGACCAGCCCGACACCGCCGGCGACGACGCCGCCGCCGGGGTGGACGCCGGCGAGCCCGTCCGGCTCGACCCGCACGCCCGGCCGCCGGTTCCGCCCGCGCGGCCGGTCACGGGCGCACCGCTCCCACCGGCCGCGCTGGGTGGCGACACCATCGCCGCCGGAACGGTCGCCCCGAACGCCGGTGCCTACGCCGAGCCCGGCCACCGCGCCCGCCACGCGGACGACGCGCCCACCCGCAACGCGTGGACCGACCGCTACGAGGACGACGCCGACCTCGGCGTGCTCGGCGCGGACGAGCGGTACCGCCCCGGGGGCTACGGGGGCCCGCCCACCGGCGAGATCGACATCGACGAGGACGGCGCCAGGCGCCACCGGTTCGTCGTCATCGGGCTGCCGCTCATCGCCCTGGTCGTGGTGGTCGCGCTGGCCGTGTGGCTGGGGAAGTCGGTCCTGTCGGTCGCCGGCAACGTCGACGAGGTCGAGGGCTCCACGCCCAGCGTCGGTGGGTCGAGCTCCGCCGCGGACGGCAGTGCGAACGCGGCCGCCCCGGCCGGCTCCGCCATTCCCATCGTCGGCGCAGATGTGTTCGACCCGGGCGGCGACGGCGAGCCGGAGAACCCCGAGAGCGTCGAGCTGGCCTTCGACGGCGACCCCGCGACCTCCTGGTCGACGGTCACCTACCGGGGATCACCCGCGTTCGGGAACCTCAAGGACGGCATCGGCCTGCTCTTCGACCTCGGCGGGGCCCAGCAGGTCGCCGGCGTCGAGCTGACCAGCGCCGCCCCGGGCGCGAACGTGCAGATCCGGGTGGCCGAGCGGGCCGGCACCGAGCTGGACGCCTTCACACCCGCCGCCGACGGGACGATCGACGGCACCACGCGGTTCGCCTTCGACGAGCCGGCCACCGCCGGCTTCGTGCTGGTGTGGATCACCGGTCTGGTGCCGAGCGACGGGGGCTTCGCCGCCGACATCGCCGAGGTCGAGGTCCAGGCCGCGGGCTGACCCGGACTGCGGGGGAGGACAACGGCGGGGGAATGCCGCCCCTACGATCCTGGTTGTGTCGCCAGTGACGAACCACCTCACCCCCGGCCCGGCCGTGACCACCGACGGGAACCCCGCGATCCCGCCGGCCGAGCACGACGGCATCCGTGACCTGATCATCATCGGATCCGGTCCCGCCGGGTACACCGCCGCCACCTACGCCGCGCGCGCCAACCTGCACCCGCTGGTGTTC
Source organism: Geodermatophilus sp. (assembly GCA_035474935.1). Taxonomy (GTDB): domain Bacteria; phylum Actinomycetota; class Actinomycetes; order Mycobacteriales; family Geodermatophilaceae; genus Geodermatophilus. The sequence continues at coordinate 7,271 of DATIMX010000019.1, forward strand.
GAGGGCTCGCAGTTCGGCGGCGCGCTCATGACCACCACCGAGGTCGAGAACTTCCCGGGCTTTCCGGAGGGCATCCAGGGCCCCCAGCTCATGGACGACATGCGCACCCAGGCCGAGCGCTTCGGTGCCGAGCTGGTCCCGCGCGACGTCACCGAGGTCGACCTCTCC
>DATIMX010000020.1:0-3652 GCA_035474935.1 Geodermatophilus sp.
GACCTCGGCGAGGCGGCCGGCCAGCTCGCTCTTGAGGGCGATGAGCGACAGGCTGTGGCCGAGCAGGTCGTGCAGGTCGCGGGCGAAGCGCAGCCGCTCCTCGGCGACGGCGTTGCGCGCCAGCTCCTCCCGCGCCTCGGCCAGCTCGGCGTTCACCGAGACCAGGTGCCGGGTGCCCCGCAGCGCGAAGGCGGTGAGCAGGCACAGCACGGGCAGGATGAGCAGCCCGGGCTCCCCGTCGAGGGTGACCACCGCCGCGCAGACGGCGGCCGCCGCGACGACGGCCGGCCACACCCACCGCGTCGGCAGCGCCGCCGCCGCGGCCGCCGACACGTAGATCAGCAGCCCGGCCCAGGACGGCCCCATCCAGACGGCGAGGGCGACGCCGAGCGCGGCGACGACGGCCAGCCGGCCCAGCACCGACCCGGTCCAGCAGCCGCCGAAGGCCCGCCGGAAGACGTCGAGGTAGACGACGGTGAAGACCACCAGGCCGGCGCCGGCGACCAGCCGGACGGCGAGCGGTCGCTCGGTGGTCACCAGGTCGGCGAGCGGGAAGAACTGGAACAGCAGCCAGGGCAGCGCCCAGCCGACGCGGTACCAGCGGGGGCGGGGGTCCACGGAGGCCGACCGTAGCCGCATCAGCCCGCGACGGCGGCCAGCGGACGGCGCCGCGCCACGAGCACCGCGAGCACGCCGAACAGGGCCGCGAACCCGACCAGCGCGGCGGCGGCCGGCACGGGCGGCAGCGTTCCCCCCGCGGCGGCGCGGCCGGTCTCGGCGTACCAGTACGACGGCAGGCCGTGCGCCACCGCACGCAGACCGGAGGGGAACAGCTCGACCGGCACCCACAGCCCGCCGAGCGCGGCCAGCACGGTCCCGACGATGCCGATCGCCCCGCCGGCGGCCTTCTCCTCGAGCGCCCAGCCGAGCAGCAGGCCGAGCGCGACGAACACTGCCGACCCCAGCCACAGGACGCCGATCAGGCCGGCCCACTCGCCGGGCGCCAGCCGCACTCCGTTGACCAACCGGCCGGTCAGCGCGACGACGACCAGCGGCGGCAGGGTCAGCAGCATGCCGACGGCGACGTCGACGGCCACCACGGAGGTCTGCGGCACCGGCGTGACGCGCAGCTGCCGCAGCCAGCCCGACGCCCGGTCGAAGGAGAGCCGGACGGTGGCGCCCAGGGCCGCGCCGATCGCGCCGTAGGCCATCATCGAGACCATCGTGGCGGTGGCCTGCTCGGGGCTGACGCCACCCGGCGTCCCGGCGAAGACCTGGGTGAAGAACACCGTGAACAGCGCCGGCAGCAGCACGGTGAAGAAGAGGAACTGCCGGTTGCGCGCCACCCGGCGCAGCTGGAAGACGAACAGCGGGCTCATCGCGTGACTCCGGGGGTGGTGAGGGACAGGACGGCGTCCTCGAGGCTGGCGCCGCGGACCTCGAGGTCGGTCAGCGCGACGCCGTCGGTGAGCAGCGCGCGCAGGGTGGCCTCGACGTCGGTGGTGGCCAGGGCGACCGTGCCGCCCAGCCGGGTGGCGCCGGTGACGCCGGGCACGCGGTCGAAGGTCCCGCCGTCGGGGGCCGAGAAGCGGACGGTGCGCCCGGCGACGGCCGACCGGACCGCCGCCGAGGGCCCGTCGGCGACCACCCGGCCCCCGGCCATGACCACGACCCGGTCGGCGACCGCGTCGGCCTCCTCGAGGTGATGGGTGGCGAAGACGACGGTGGTGCCGCGGGCGGCGAGGTCGCGCATCGTCGTCCAGAAGGCGCGGCGGCCCTCGACGTCCATGGCCGAGGTCGGCTCGTCGAGCAGCAGCAGCGGCGGCTGACCGGCCAGCGCGAGCGCCAGCAGCACCCGCTGCCGCTGGCCGCCGGAGAGCGCGTCGACGTCGCGGCCGAGCAGCCCGCCGATGCCGGTGGTGGCGACCAGGTCGTCGAGCGGCCATGCCCCCGCAAGCCCGGCCCGCCCGTAGCTGCGGCGGACCAGGTGCAGCACCTCGCCGACGCGCGCCTCGCCGGGCAGGCCGCCGTGCTGCAGCATCGCGCCGACGCAGCCCGCGCGGACGGCGTCGGACGGGGCGCGGCCGAGCACCCGGACGGTGCCCGCGTCGGGGTGCAGCAAGCCGAGGACGGCGCTGACGGTGGTGGACTTGCCCGCGCCGTTGGGGCCGAGCAGCGCCACGGTCTCGCCGCGGGCGATGTGCAGGTCGAGGCCGTCGACGGCGAGCACGTCGCCGTGGCGGACGGTCAGGTCGGTGAGGGCGAGGGCGTCGGGAGGCACGCGACGAGCCTGCTGGTCAGCGCCCCGTCGGCAGTAGTGCGGGACGTCGCCGGTCGGAGCTGACATCTGTCAGTCGTCCGGTCGCGGCGCGACGGTGCCGCCCGAGCCGACGTGTCGGGCTGAGTTGACATGTCGGGGATTCCCGACACATCCTTGCCGTGTGCCCGGAGACGGGGTGTTCCTCGCGCTGGCCCATCCGGTGCGTCGGCGGCTCCTGCAGATCCTCGCCGAGGGACCGCGGACGGCCGGCGCCCTCGCCGAGCAGTTCGACCTGAGCCGTCCCGCGGTCGCCGAACACCTCCAGGTGTTGCGACGGGCGGCCCTGGTCCGCGACGAGCCGGTGGGGCGTCAGCGGCGCTACCACCTCACCGCCGAGCCGCTGGCCGAGGTCGAGGACTGGCTGCACCCGTTCGAGCACTTCTGGCGTGCGCGTCTGCGCTCGCTCGCTGACGTCGCCGAGGAGGACACGTGACCGGAACCGACGCAGGTGCCCGCACGGGCAGCATCGAGGTCGACCAGTTCGTCGACGCCGATCCCGCCCGGGTGTGGCGGACCATCACCGAGCCGGAGCTGCTCGCCCGGTGGTGGGCGCCCGGGGACATCGCCCCGCGCGCGGGTCACCGGTTCCACCTCGACATGCCCGGGTGGGGCGCGGTGCCGTGCGAGGTGCTCGAGGTGGTCGAGCACGAGCGGCTCGTCTACACGTTCACCGAGACGTGGCTGCTCACGTGGCGGCTCGTCCCCGAGGGCAGGGGCACCCGGCTCCTGCTGCAGCACACCGGCTTCGACCTCGAGCAGAAGCGGGACCGTTCCGCGCTCGACCGCATGGGCCCCGGCTGGCGCGACGTGGTCCTGCCGCGTCTGGCCGAGGTCGCGGCGGGACCCTGGATGGAGGCCGGCCCTCCTAGTCGGTGAGGTCCCGGACGAGGGCGTCGGCGAGCAGGCGGCCGTGGTCGGTGAGGACGGCACGGCCGGCGGCGTGCGCGGCCGGCTCGAGCAGCCCGCGGACGACGGCGTCGGCGGCGCGGGCCCGGCCGACCTCCGACAGCTCGGTCAGCGGCAGCCCCTCGCGCAGCCGCAGGCGGAGCATGACCGTCTCCAGCGCGCGGTCGTCGTCGTCGAGCAGTTCGGTGTCCTGCACCGGGCTCTCCCCGCGCAGCAGCCGGCCGGCGTAGGCCGCCGGGTGCTTGACGTTCCACCAGCGCAGCCCGCCCACGTGGCTGTGCGCGCCCGGACCGATCCCCCACCAGTTTTCGTTGGCCCAGTACAGCTCGTTGTGCCGGCAGCGGGCGCTCGCGGTCGTGGCCCAGTTGGACACCTCGTACCAGTCGAACCCGGCCTTCCGGAGGGTGCTGTCGGCCTGGACGTACC
>DATIMX010000021.1:0-5170 GCA_035474935.1 Geodermatophilus sp.
CGAGCCCGCGTGTGGCGGGAGCCGAAGGCCGGTCCGCCCTCAGTGGACCCGCAGCGGTCCCCGGGGTGCCCGGCGCAGGCGGTGCAGGTGCGCGGCGACCGCGGGCCGGTGCGGCGCGCCCGGCGGCAGCCACTCCAGGCAGGTCTGCCAGACCGCGACGTCGTCCTGGGCCTCGGGCAGCCGGCTGTAGCGCAGCAGCAGCTCCGGGCGGCGGCTGGTGAGGACCGCCTGCCGCAGGAGCGCGGCCACCCGCTCGCGGGCGGTCACCACCCCGGGCGCCGTGGAGAGGGGCAGCACCGCGCCGGCGTAGCGGTCGAGTGCAGCGCCGACCGCGCCGCGGCCCAGCAGCCGCCGCACCTGGTCCAGGTCGGTCTCCAGGGGCTCGAGCAGCCGGTACGGGCGGGAGCCGACGAGGTCGGTGCCGACCAGCCGGCGCAGGCGGGACAGCTCGGCCCGCACGGTCACCGGGGCGGCGTCCCCGCCGTGGCACTCGGCCGCCAGTTGCTCGGCGGTGCGCCCGCGACCGGTGACGGCCGCCTCGGCGAGCACGAGCAGGAGCTCGGAGTGGCGCAGCGACAGCTCGACGGGGCCGGAGGGCAGCCGGAGGCGGGCGCGCTCCCGGCCGAGGACGTCCAGCCGCGGGACGGCCGGCCGGGGAGCCGGCGGAGCGGGGCGCGCGGTCTGCTCGCGGTGCAGCCAGCGCAGCTCCGACTCGACCGCGGCCACGGTCGCCCGGACCAGCGTGAGCACGTGCGGGCTGGCCACGTGGTCGCCGCCGGTGACGTCGATGGCGCCGAGGAGGACGCCGGTCACCGGGTCGTGCACCGGCGCGGCCGAGCAGCTCCAGTTCTGCACCGGACGGCGGTAGTGCTCGCTGCCGTAGATCTGGACGGCGTGGTCGAGGGCCAGCGCGGTGCCGGGGGCGTTGGTACCGGCGACGTCCTCGGACCACCGGGCGCCCTCGACGAAGTGCATGGCCTCGGCGCGTGCCCGCAGCTGCCGGTCGCCCTCGACCCAGAGCATCCGGCCGTCGGCGTCGGTGACCGCGACGATCATCCGGTCGGCCTCGGCGTCCTCGACCAGCAGCTTGCGGATGACCGGCAGCACCGGCGCCAGCGGGTGGGCGGCGCGGTAGGCCAGCAGCTCGTCGTCGAGCAGATCGACCGGCGGGGCGGCGCCGTCGGGGTCGACCCCGCCGGCGAGACTGCGCCGCCAGGAGTCCCACACGACGGCGCGCACCAGGTCCGGCGCGGCGGGGCCGGAGCTGGTGACGAGCGCCTCGTGGGCGGCGCGCAGCCGCCGGGTGTGCGCGGGGTCGGGCCGGCCGTCGGGCAGCGCGACCCACGGGTTCAGCGTCGTCACGGCTCAGTCGTCATGTGGTCGTCCGCGGGCTCGGGTCCATCGTCCGCCCATCGTGACCGCTCCCAGGCGATTCCACCAGGGAACCGGTCGTACGCGACCGGTTCGGAGGAGGTATCGGTGCAGGTCGGGCGGGCAGCAGCGCCCGCGGGTCCCCGGCCCGCAGCGCGCCGGCCCACAGACCGGCGCCGTAGGCGAGGTCCTCGAGGCGCCGGCCGGCGGCGAAGCGCAGCGGGCCGACCCGGCGACGGTGCGGCCACCAGGCGAGGACGGCGTCGGCGACGGCGGCCGCCGCGGCGAGCCGGCGGGCCCGGCGGGAGACCGCCCCCGCGACCAGGGCCAGCGGCCAGTGGTGCCGGGTGACGCTGCGCGCCAGCGTCCTGCCCGCCGCGGCGCTGCCCCGCACGACGAGCACCACCGCGAGCCCGACCGGCGCGCGCTGCCCGGGCCGGGCCAGCCGGGGCGCCAGGCGGGCGGTGGCGACGGCGAGCACCGCCGCGCAGCCCAGCGCGCCGGAGCGGCGTCCGGTCAGCGCGAGCGCCCAGGCCGCCGCCGACCACGGCGAGAGCACGACGGGGGCGACGGCGGTCCCGTGCCGCGCGGCCAGCAGCGCGGCGCCGGTGCCGTAGAAGGCGCGGCGGCGCAGCCACTCCCCGGTCGCCGCCCGGTGCTCGTGGGCGACGGCGGCCGACGGCTCGTAGCGCACCCGCCAGCCGGCCGCGACCAGGCGCCACACCAGGTCGACGTCCTCGGCGACCCGCATCGACTCGTCGAAGCCGTCGCCGAGGGCGTCCCGGCGGGCCACCATCGCGGCGCTGGGCAGGTAGGACACCGCCGTCCCCGGGGCGACCGGCGCCGGGTCGGGCCCCATGTCCAGCGCGCTGACCGTGGCCTCGTACGGCGCCACCCAGCCGCCCCCGTCCAACGGAAGCGCGGTGATCCGGGGCGCCACGAGCGCCAGCCGCGGGTCGGCGGTGTGCCGGGACAGGACCGCGGACCAGCCCGGCAGCGGCACGCAGTCGGAGTCGAGGAACGCCACGAGCGGGGTGGTCGCCGCGCGCAGGCCGGCGTTGCGGGCGGCGGCCGGGCCGCGGGCGGTGGTGTGCCGCAGCACCCGAGCGCCGTGCCGGCCGGCGACGGCGGTCACCGCGGCCGGGTCGGCGGAGCCGTCGTCCACCACGAGCACCGGGACGGCGGCGGTGCCGGGGTCGGCGTGCAGCGCGGCGAGCAGCCGCGCCAGCTCGGCCGGGCGGTCCTTGACCGGGACGACGACGGTCAGCTCCCCCGCCGGGTCGCCGCCCGGCTCGGGGTGGGCCAGACCGGCGTCGAGCAGCCGGGCGGCCAGGGCGGCGGTGGTGGCGTCCCGGACGACGAGCCGGTCGCCGTGCAGCAGGTCGCGGGCGCGCGGCTGCAGGCGCAGCAGCCGCAGCGGGGAGCCGCCGAGCAGCGTCGTCCCCCCGTCGCGGCGGCGGACGCGGGGGTCGAGGCGGACGGCGGTGCCGTCGGGGAGCCGGTCGGGCGGGGGTGCGGCGACCGCGAGCCCCCTGCTCATGCCTCGGCCAGGACCTCGGCGGTCGTGGTGACCTCGACCAGCGGGGCGTAGCAGCCGAGGATCCGCATCGTGTCGTCGTGCGCCTCGTCGTCCGCGCCGGCGCAGGCGTCGGAGACCACCCGGACCAGCACACCGGCGTCCGCCGCGGGCAGCACGGTGGAGAGCACGCAGCAGTCGGTGGCCACCCCGGCGACGGTGACCGGGCCGTCGCCGACCAGCTCCGCGACGGCGGGGACCCACTTGCCGAAGGTCGGCGCGTCGACGACGGGGCGGTCGCCGGGGTCCTCGGAGAGCTGGAACAGCGGGATGGCGTGCGCCTGCGTGAAGTAGTCGTACTTGGCGTAGTAGTCGGCCCACGCGCCGGTCGGCTCGTCCGGGACGACGAAGCGGGTGAAGACGACGCGGTCGCCGAAGGCCTCGACCAGCGAGCGGATGCGCGGCCGGATCTCGTCGAAGCGCGGCGTCGTCCACGGCGAGGTCGGATCGCGGAAGACCTCCTGGTAGTCGACGACGACGAGCCAGCCGGACGGGGACCCCATGCGTCGGACGATAACCCCGGGCGGCCGGTGCGGTTCCGTCAGCCGCGCAGCCGGCCGGCGGGGTCGACGTCCCACGCCCGGACGGCGGCGGCCAGTCGCCCGGCCAGCCCGGCGAGCAGCTCCGCGCCCTCCTCCGCCGACGCCCCGGCCGGGTCGCCGAGGACCCCGGTCGGGCTGACCGCGCGCACCCCCTCGGCGCGCAACCGGGGCAGCAGCTCGGTGATCGGGGTGGTCTCCCCCGCCACCGCCTGGTCCTCGCGGACCCCCTCTGGTTCCACGTGCAACATGAGCGACGTCTCGGTGCGCCCGGCGTGCGCGTCGGCGCCGGCGACGCCGCAGGGGAACCAGGCCACCTCGCGCCCCTCGGCCCGCAGCTGCGCGCCGGCCGTGCACAGCGCGTCGAGGTTGCCGCCGTGGCCGTTGACCAGCAGCAGCCGCCCGACCCAGCGGCACGCCGAGCGGCCGTACTCGACGAGCAGCCCGGTCAGCGCCTCGGTGCCGATCGAGACGGTGCCGGGGAAGTCCTCGTGCTCGCCGCTGGCGCCGTAGGCCAGTGCAGGGGCGAGCAGGGCGCCGTCCAGGTCGTCCACGGCGGCCCCGGCGACCGCACAGGCGACCGTGGTGTCGGTGGCCAGAGGCAGGTGGTGGCCGTGCTGCTCGACGGCGCCGAGCGGCACGAGCAGCAGCGGGCGGTCGGGCAGGTCTGGCCAGGTGGCGGCGGCGAGCCTGGTCGTCGGGACGGCGTCGGTCACCGGCGCCACGGTAGTCAGAGCGCCACCGGTCAGACTGCGACGCCCACCCGGTCCCCGTCCAGGGTGGCCGCGCCGGCCCGGCGCGGGGCGAGGCAGTCACCGACCCGGTGCACCTCCAGGCCACTGCCGCGCAGCGCGCGCCACAGCCCGTCGTCCGCCCGCGGAGCGGTGGCGACGACCAGCCAGTCGACGGTGCGCCCCTCGACCGCGCCGGTCGGGTGGTGCAGCAGCCGCACGGTGCGACCGTCGACGGCGGTGACCAGCCGCTCCGTCGTCCGCCGGATGCGCCAGCCCGCGGCCCGCCGTTCCCAGCCGGGCCGGTCGAGGGTGAGGCCGAGGTCCTGGCCGACGACCAGCGCCGCCGTCAGCACCTCGACCGTGCAGCCGCGGGCGGCGAGCAGCTCGGCGACCGAGGTCGCCGCGGCGGCGCCGAGGTCGTCGACCACCAGGACGTCGCCGGCCGGGTGGGCGGCGCCGGTGAGGACGGCGCGGACGTCGACCACCCGGTCGCTGTCCCCCGCCCAGTCCGGGCGCACCGGGCGGGCGCCGGTGGCGAGGACGACGACGTCCGGCGCCTCCGCCCGCACCGCCTCGGCGGTGGCGCGCATGCCGGTGCGCACCGTCACTCCCGTCCGGGCGCACTCGGCGGCGAGGTCGTCGACCAGCGGGCGCAGCCCCTCGCGGCCGGGGGCGGACGCCGCGATCCGGATCGCGCCGCCGGTGCCGGTCGCCTGCTCCCAGACGGTGACCGCGTGCCCGCGGGCGGCGGCGGTGGCGGCGGCTCGGAGCCCGGCCGGCCCGCCGCCGACGACGAGCACCCGGCGGCGGCGCTCGGGTACCGGCAGCGGCGCCTCGCGGCCGGCGCGCGGGTTGGTCACGCAGCCCAGCGGCCGGTTCAGGCCCACGCGGCCGACGCACTCCTGGTTGCAGCCCAGGCAGCGGCGGACCTCGCCGTCCCGCCCGGTCAG
>DATIMX010000022.1:0-4595 GCA_035474935.1 Geodermatophilus sp.
TGGTGCCTCTGTCTCTCGTTACTGCTGTCTCTGCTCTGGGAACTGCTTGTCGTCGATGCGGTAGCGGGGGCGGGACTTGAACCCACGACACAGCGATTATGAGCCGCTTGCTCTACCGACTGAGCTACCCCGCCGCGACGCCCCGGTCTCCTGCTGGTCGAACAGCACCGTGCCGAGTCCGTCGGAGCCCCTTTACGGAATCGAACCGTAGACCTTCTCCTTACCATGGAGACGCTCTGCCGACTGAGCTAAAGGGGCGTGCTCGAAGAGCCGTCGAGAACTGTACCTGACCCCCGCGGTCCCGTCGGGGAGGGGGGCGGACGGGTCGGGAGCGCCGTCAGGTGCGCACGAACAGCCGGCGGTGGGTCGCCCCCGGCGCGGCCTTGCGGACCCCGGTCCGGGCCAGCAGCCAGCTCTCCAGCCGGTCGTCGGGCAGCGGCCGGCTCACCAGGAAGCCCTGCAGCTTGTCGCAGCCCATCTCGGCCAGCAGGTTGCGGGTGAGCTCGTCCTCCACGCCCTCGGCGACCACGCGCAGGCCCAAGTTGTGGGCGAGCTCGATGATCGAGCGGGCGATGAACGACTCGCCCTGGCTGGTGGCCATGCCGAGCACGAAGGACTTGTCGATCTTCACCTCGTCGATGGGCAGCTGGCGCAGCTGGGACAGCGAGGAGTAGCCGGTGCCGAAGTCGTCCATGGACAGCCGCAGACCCAGGGCGTGCAGGTCGGCCAGGACGGTGCCGCTGCGCACCGAGTCGTCGACGACGCTGCCCTCGGTGAGCTCCAGGATCAGCAGCTCGCCGGGGACGGCGTGGCGGCGCAGTGCGCGCCGCACCCGGTCGACCAGGTCCGGCTCGGTGAGGCAGCGGGCCGAGAGGTTGACCGCCACCGACAGTGCGATGTCCTGGTCCAGCCACCTCCGGCAGCGGGCCAGCGCCAGGTCGAGCACGTAGTCGGTCAGCGGGCCGATCCGGCCGATCTGCTCGGCCAGGTGGATGAACTCGTCCGGCGCGATCGACCCGTAGCGCGGGTGCGCCCAGCGCACCAGGGTCTCCACCGACACGATGTCCGAGGTGCGGGCGTCGATGATCGGCTGGAAGACGACGCTGATCTCGCCGTCGGCCATGGCCTGCTCGAGCTCGGTGCCCAGCTGCAGGCGGCGCAGGCTCTGCTGGTCGAGCACCGGGTGGTAGCTGGCCACGCCGGTCTTGCCGGCGCCGGCCAGCAGGGCGACGTCGGCCCGTTGCATGAGCGTGCCGGCGTCCGTGCCGTGCACCGGCGCGGCGGCTACGCCGATGGTCAGCGTCACCTCGAGGTCCAGGCCCGCCACCCGGGCGCGCGTCGAGGTCGCCTCACGCAGTCGGCGCGCGGCCCGCTCGGTCGCGGGCAGCGACAGCCCGGGCAGCAGGACGGCGAACTGCTCGCCCTCCATGCGGGCCAGGAGCGCCTGCGGCGGCGCGTGCTCCCGCAGCAGGCCGGCGGTGACCAGCAGCAGCTCGTCGCTGGCCGCGTGGCCGAGCGTGTCGGTGACCTCGGCGTAGTTGTCCAGCGAGGCGAGGATGAGGCCCGCCCGCCCGGCGACCGGGTCCGCGGCGAGCAGCTGGTCGATCTCGGCCGCGAGCCGCTGCCGGTTGGGCAGGCCGGTGAGCCGGTCGTGGTCGGCGTCGTAGCGGATCTGGGTCAGCAGCTGCTGCTGCCGGATCGCGGCGTTGATGTGCGTGAGCATCGACTCCAGGGCCGCCCGGTCCCCGTCGCCGAACGTGACGACGTCGTTCCGCCGGTCGCAGACCTCGAGATAGCCCGGTTCTCCTGCCGCGGTGGTCACCGGCGCCGCGAGGACTTCCTCGGCACCCCGCCTCGACAGGGCGGCCGCCTCGGCCTCCGTGGCCCGGGGGAGCGAGACCAGGACCGGGCCACCGCCGTGGGCGCCCTCGGTGGCCCGCCGGCGGAAGAGGTCGTCGGGGTCACCCGGGCCGTCGTACCAGGCACGGCCGTCCTCCGCCGCGACGAGCAGCCGCGGCTCCTCGTCCAGGTACGGCGGCAGCCACAGGGCCACGCGGTCGGCGTTGAGCAACTCCTTGACGGCTTCGACGATCTGCCGGGTCCCGTCCGGGTGGGAGCCGACCTGCTCCACGCGGCGGGCGAACTCGTAGACGCGCTCGAGGATCTGGCTCTCCCGCGTGACCGCTCCGAACCGGCGGTACAGGAGCGCCAGGGTGAGCACGAGCGGCAGGACGAGCAGCCACGACCACAGGGTGACGTGGATCAGGAGCAGGAGGGCGAGGCCGACGACGACGGCCATGGGACTGACCAGGACGACGGGGATGAGGAGGCTGGCCCAGAGGGCCCGCCCGGGATAGCCCTGCGTGAGCGTGATGGCGGCCGCGAGGCACAGCGCCCCGACCACGTTCGCCGCGAAGATGGCCACCAGGTAGGTGAGCCAGGTCGCGGGCGAGGAGATCGGGCCCACGGGCACGAGGTCGAGGACCACGACGGCCACACAGGCCTCGAGGACGGACATGCCGACGTTGAACGTGCCCTTGGCAGCCGGGTAGCGCTGCGCGACCAGGACAGCGCCCACAGCGGCCCCTCGCGCCAGAGCCGCCCACGTCCCGCCGATCTCGACCAACGCCACCACGAGCGCGAGCTCGCTCGCGGACCAGGCGACGCCCTGCCCGCGGAACTCGAACTGGACGCTGAAGACTTCGGCGGCCACCATGCCGGCGAAGACCACGACGAAGAGGCGGAGATCGAAGGCCTCGGTGTGTTGCGGCAGGATCGTCGCCACGGCGACGAACGCAACAGCGACCACGGTGACGGCGGCGAACCAGGGGTTCCGCAACGCCGACACCCGGATCGCCTTGCGGACCTCAGCATTCGCCACTGATGACCTGCGTTCGTAGGGGCTGGACAAACAGGCCGAGGCTAGCAGCGGCAGAGCCGGGATCCAGCTCTCCTCACCCGGATGAGGGGGGTGGCCCCAGCGGCCACCCCCTCCGGGTGCGCAGGTCAGCTCTGCGCGTCGCGGTTCCAGCGACCGCCCCGGTTCCAGCGACCGCCCCGGTTCCACCGGCCACCGCGCTGCACGTTGTTGCTCATGACGCCTCCTCAGGCATGTAGGACTGCTGTGTCGAGAAACAAGGCAGTCGTCCAGGCGCGGGGGCAGAGCGTTGGGTACGGACCGCGCCGGAGAGATTGCTGCCCGTCACCCGTTCGAGGCAAGCACCGTTGATCCAACCGACACGAATCGGCGCCATGCCATGACGCGGCGTGATTACATGTGACCCTGTGTACCTCGATCGAGGTACACGCGTGCCCCCCGCGCCAGCGGAGGGCCGAGGGTCGGCTGGGACCCAGCTCCGCCGGCGTGTCGGGGTGGGTCCACAGCCCCGCGCGCGGCCGACCGGCATTCCCCCGATCGGGTCCACAGCCCTCCACAGCGCCGTCCACAGCTCGTGGACAGGCGGACGGCCCCCTACGCTGCGCCGCGTGCGACGGGACGGGGACGACGCCGAGCGCGGCTCGACGCTGCCGCTGGTCCTGGTGTGCTGGCTGGTGGCCGCGCTCATGGCATTCGGCGCGATCGCCGCCTCCGACGCGTTCCTGGAGCAGCAGCAGGTGCAGTCGGTCTGCGACGGTGCCGCACTGGCAGCGGCCAACGCCACCGACGAGGCGGCCCTCTACGCCACCGGCGTCGGGACGACGCTGCCACTGACCCGGGCCAGCACGCAGGCAGCGGTGGCCGACCAGCTGGCCGACGGCGGGACGGCGCTGCACTCCTGGTCCACCGAGACCGACGGGGTCGAGGTCACGGTGCGGTGCACGCGCTACGTGGAGATCGCGTTCGGCTGGCTCTTCCTCGGCGGGCAGCCACTGGAGCGCACCGCCGTCGCCGGGGCGCGCACCCCGACCACCCCCTGAGACACGCCGCGGCCCCCGACCTCTGCCGAGGTCGGGGGCCGCGTGCACCGGGTGGCGGGTGAAGGATTCGAACCTTCGTAGGCTAAGCCGACGGATTTACAGTCCGCTCCCATTGGCCACTCGGGCAACCCGCCGTGGTGGTACCGGGGAAGCGTACAAGACAGCGGAGACCGGCCTCGGTGGTGGCCCCAGGGACGCGCCGCGACCGGTGGACGGCAGAGGACAAGGAGCAACCGACACATGGCCGACTCGTCGTTCGACGTGGTGAGCAAGGTCGACCGCCAGGAGGTCGACAACGCCCTCAACCAGGCCGCCAAGGAACTCTCCCAGCGCTTCGACTTCCGCGGTACCAACGCGACCATCGCCTGGGCCGGCGAGGAGGGCGTCACGCTGCAGGCCGACACCGAGGAGCGCGTCTCGGCCGCGCTCGAGGTGTTCAAGGAGAAGCTCATCAAGCGGAACATCTCGCTGAAGTCGCTGGACGCCGGCGAGCCGCAGTCCTCCGGGAAGTCCTACAAGATCGGGGCCCGCATCAAGCAGGGCATCGAGTCCGACACGGCCAAGAAGATCGCCAAGATCATCCGGGACGAGGGGCCCAAGGGCGTCCAGGCCCAGATCCAGGGCGATCAGCTGCGGGTCAGCGGCAAGAAGCGCGACGACCTGCAGGCGGTCCAGCA
>DATIMX010000023.1:0-8325 GCA_035474935.1 Geodermatophilus sp.
GCCCTACGCTCTGTGACCGACGTCACAGACCGTGGGCAAGGAGGCCGTCGATGGAGCCGGTGCACCGCCTCGTGCGGGTCTTCCTCGTCGACGACCACGAGGTGGTCCGTCGCGGGGTGGCCGAGGTCCTCGAGGACGATCCGGACCTGACGGTGGCCGGCGAGGCGGGTTCGGTCGCCGAGGCGCTGGCCCGTGTGCCGGCCGTGCGCCCGGACGTCGTCGTCATCGACATGCGGCTGCCCGACGGGGACGGCGCGGAGGTCTGCCGCCGGCTGCGCGAGCGCGCGCCGGGGACCCGCAGCCTGGTGCTCACCAGCTACTCCGACGAGGACGCCGTGGCCGCCGCCGTCGCCGCCGGGGCCTCGGGCTACGTGCTCAAGCAGGTCCGCGGCTCGGCGCTGGTCACCGCCGTCCGGACCGTCGCCGACGGGGGCACGCTCTTCGACCGGGACATCGGGGTCTCGGCGTCCGTCGCGCGCCGACGTCCGGCCGAGCGGGACCGCCGGCTGGCCGTGCTCACCGAGCAGGAGCGCACGGTGCTGCGGCTGATCGGCGAGGGCCTGACCAACCGGCAGATCGGCACCCGGATGGGCCTGGCCGAGAAGACGGTGAAGAACTACACCAGCCACCTGCTGGCCAAGCTGGGCCTCGAGCGGCGCACCCAGGCCGCCATCCTCGCCACCGAGCTGCGCGACCGCCCCGAATGAGGACCCCCGTCCTCCCCTAGAAGGACCCCCTTGCCCCCCGCCACTCGCAGGCTCGCGTCGAGACCCTGCAAGGGGGCCGTCAGGGCTCAGCAGAAGGACCCCGTCCTCCTCACGCCTCGCACGCTCGGCGCGAGCCTCGGTACGGGGCCTGGACGGGGGCCGTTCCAGCACGTCACCCGGGGTCCTTCTTCAGGCCCGGCGTGGCATCGGCACCGACCAGCGGATCTGGGTGCCCTTGGGTCCGGTGGAGGTGGTCAGCCGGCCGCCGTGCCGCTCGGCGCGGTCGGCCAGGTTGGTCAGCCCGCTGCGCACGGAGACCCCGGGCAGCCCGATCCCGTTGTCGGTGACCACGACGCGCACCTCGGTGTCGACGGTCACCGTGACCGTCACCCGGGTGGCCTGCGCGTGCCGCACGACGTTGGTGACCAGCTCGCGGACGACGGCGATGACGTCGGGCAGCAGTGCGGGAGGCAGGTCCTCGTCCCCGCGCAGCCGCACGTCCGGGCGCAGTCCCTGCCCACCGGTGATGGAGCGGACGACGTCGACGATGCGGGTGCGGACGGCGTCGGGCGAGGCGTCGTCGGCCTCGTGCAGCTCGAAGATCGCCGAGCGGATGCGCGCGATGGTGCCGTCGAGCTCGTCGACCCGCTCGGCCAGCGCCGCCGCCGTCTCGGGTAGTTGCTCCTCCAGCGAGCGGCTCACCCGGTCCAGGGCCAGGCCGGTGGCGAAGATCCGCTGGACGACGTGGTCGTGCAGGTCCCGGGCGATCCGGTCCCGGTCGGCCTGCACCTGCAGCCGCCGCTCGCGCTGCTGGCTGCGGGCCAGCTCCAGGGCGACCGAGGCCTGCGCGGCGAACACCGACGCCAGTTCGAGGGTGTCCGGCTCGAAGGGCTCCCGCCCGCGCCGCCGCATGGCGACGACGGTCCCCAGCGCCGGACGACCGCCCAACGGGATCATCAGCGTGGGGCCGAAGCGCTCGGTCAGCTCGCCGAGCACCGGAGCGCGCTGGCCCCCGACCGCGGCGGCGCTGACGTCGGGGAGAAGCATCGGCGTGCCGGTGCGGTGCGCCGTCCCCAGCTGCGTGTCGGTCAGCGGGAGGCGCACGCCCTCGGCGTACTCGTAGTAGTGCGCGCCGACGGCCACCCCCACGGTGAGCGCGTTCTCGTCGTCCGGGCTCGGCACCAGCACGCCGGCGGCGTCGGCCGAGGCGAGGTCGGCGACCTGCTCGCCGATGGAGCGCAGCACCGTGTCGGGGTCGGCGCCGGACAGCAGGGCGGTCGCGATGTCGGTGCCGGTCTGGGCCCACGCGCGGCGGTGCTCGGCCCGCTCGACGAGCTCGGCGTTGCCGATCGCCAGGCCGGCGGCGGCGGCCAGCCCGACCGCCGCGGCCTCGGCGGCCGCGGTGAACGCGCCGACGCGCTCGTGGGTCACGAAGAGGTGACCGAACAGCGCGCCCCGCACGCGGACCGCGACGCCGAGGAACGAGCGCATCGGCGGGTGGCCGAGCGGGAAGCCGACCGCCTCCGGATGGGTGGTCAGGTCGTCGAGGCGCAGCGGCTCGGACCGCCCCAGCAGCAGGCGGACGACGCCGGCCCCGACCGGCGGCCGACCGATCCGCTCCCGCGTGGCGGCGTCCATGCCGACGACGACGAAGCGCTCGAAGGCCGTGCCGGTGTCGTCGAGGACACCGAGCGCGCCGTACGTGGCGCCGGTGGTCTCGACGGCGGCCTGCACGATCCCGTGCAGCGTGTCGTCGACCTGGGCGCTGTGCACCGTGGGCTGGCTGCCCGGGACGGACACCTCGGCCGAGGACAGGTCGACCGCCCCGGCACCGGGCGGGGTCAGGGCCCGGCGGTCGGGGTGCTCCTGGGGGAGTGGCGGGGACGTGGTGATGCCGACCTCCGTCACGCGCCGCGGGCGAGGCGGCGGGTCGGCTGCCGGGGGACGGCGGGGCGCAACAGGGTCTTGCCCCGGCTGCTGACCACCACCAGGTCGGCCCCGCGGGTGGCGCTGCTGAGCGCCTCGAACACCGGCCGCTCGAGGACGGCGGTGCGGACGCGCCCGGTGACGCCGGTCTCGGCGATGGCCCGCAGCACCTGGGCCTCCAGCCGCTCCAGCGCGACGGCGCCCGAGCGCCGTCCCGGGCGGGACACGCCGGGGAGCGTGTCGTCGTCCTCGTCGTCGACCACCCAGACGGCTACGACGGTGGCCTCCCGGCGGGCCGCCTCCTGCAGCGCCCACACCAGGGCGCCGTGCGCGGCCGGCGAGCCGTCGACGTCGACGAGCAGCCAGGGGTTCTGCCGCCGCGGCAGCAGCGGGGTGAGCCGCATCGGCTCCACCCGGTGGTCGCCGCGCTCCTCGTCCACGGCGCGGTCCGCGGGGCTGCCCGGCCGATCCTGTTCCGGCTCGTCCCTGAACCGGTGCGCGTCGTCCATGCGGCGATGGTGCATCGGGCCGTTGCAGGGCGGCAGGGACCAAGGACCCGCGTCGATCGAGGTCACGACGTAACCGATCCATCCCGGTCGGTGACTGGGTGTGTCACAGCGGACCGTGATGATCCGGATACACGGCTCTCCGGGGACGTCCCGAGGACGACCGTAGCGTCGCGCTCCTCGTCCCGGACCACATCGGCGCGCAGTCCGCCGGCCCGCACCGCGGCGGCGGTGCGCGGCGCCTGGCGGGCACTGGTCTCGACGAGCAGGGTCCCGCCGGGCGCCAACCAGGACCGCGCCTGCGCGGCGACCCGGCGCTGCAGGACGGTGCCGTCGGGACCGCCGTCCAGTGCGGTGCGCGGCTCGGCGTCGCGCGCCTCGGGCGGCATGAGCGCAACCGCCGCACTGGGCACGTAGGGGGCGTTGACCGCCAGCAGGTCGACCCGGCCGCGGAGCGCGGCCGGCAGCGCGGCGTAGAGGTCGCCCTGGTGCACCCGGCCGCCGGCCGGCTCGAGGTTGCGCCGGGCGCAGCGGACGGCGACCGGGTCGACGTCGGCGGCGTGCAGCTCGACCGGGCCCAGGCCGGCGGCCACGGCGAGCGCGACCGCGCCGGAGCCGCAGCACAGGTCGACGACCACCGGGGTGCCGGGAGCGCAGCGCAGCAGCGCCACCGCCTGCTCGACCAGCAGCGCGGTCCGCTGCCGCGGCACGAAGACCCCGGGCTCGACCGCGACGCGCAGACCGCAGAACCGCGCCCAGCCGAGGACCGTCTCCAGCGGCTCGCCGGCCACCCGACGGTCCACCATCACGGCGAGGTCTGCCGGGTCGGCGGCCGCGGCGAGCAGCTCGGCGGCCTCCTCCTCGGCGAACACGCAGCCGGCCGCGCGCAGCCGCGCGACCAGCGGCGACGGGTGCTCCGGGAGGACGTCGTCCAGCGACGGTGGCACGGGTCTCCGCCCCCTCCCGACTCCGGCTGCCCGCGAGGGTACGGCCGGGCGGCGACGTGCATGCCTGGCGCGCCCGCGGGGCAGGGAGGTCGTGCGCGAGCCACGCCCGACCGGCGACAGGGAACCGCCATGCCGACATCCGACCCACACCCGCCCGGCGAGGACCGCTCCGGCGAGGACCGGCCGAGTTCCCGGGGCCGGCGGGGGAGGGTCGTCGTCGCCAGCACCTTCCTCGCCGGACTGGCGATCGTCCTGGCCGTCTGCTGCTCGTCCCGCGTTGCAGCGAGGCGGTGCAGGACAACGGGTCGGCCGTCGACGCCCCGTCGGTCGCCGAGCAGACCGTCCCGCAGGTCGATCGGCACTAGCGCGGCCGCCGCCCGACGCAGCAGAGCCCCGGCGGGCCCGTCGAGAAAGGGGCCGCCGGGGCTCTGTCGCGTGCTGGTCCGGTCAGACCGGGAAGCCGACGCGGTCGATCTTGCGGTGGTAGCGGGTGCCGAGCCCGCCTCCGAGCAGGGCACCGAGCAGCGAGACCAGCGCGGCGGCGACGCCGGCGACGATCCCGGCGGTGGTCGCGGTGCTGCCGCTGACCGGGATGCTCGGCAGGTTCAGCTGGGAGAGCACGTTGTACTGCGCGCCCAGCACCACGCCGAGCAGGCCGAGCACGACGACGACCAGCAGGCCGATGAGCCACACGGCCAGGCCCTGCCGGACTCCGTCGAAGCGGGCCATCCGGCCGGCCACGTAGCCGCCGGCGAGGTAGGCGAGGAAGAGCGCGACCAGCAGGGCGATGCCGCCGGTGAGACCGATGGTGGTGGCCTGCTGGGCGGCCTCGTCCGCGGTGTCCCCCTGGCTGAGGCCGAAGGCGACACCGGCCGCCGAGAGGACGGCCAGCAGCAGCACGGCCAGCCCGTTGGCCGACAGCCAGCCGAAGAACGCAGCGCCCCACTTGATGCCGCCGTAGCGGGCGTGCTGCGCGTCGACGGCGTCCCGGGCGGGCCCGCGGGTGGCGTGCGCGCCGTCCGGTGCGGCCGGGGCGGCCGCCGCGGTGGGGGCGTGGAGGTCGGTGCGGGTGCGGTCGGGCTCGGTCATCACGTCTCCTCGTGGACGACGCAGGGCCCGGGGTCGGTGCCCGGCCGCCTCCCCGGCAAACGGGTTGTGACCGGATCGTGTGACCGGCCGACCAGGGAGGACGTGCCCCGTCGCGCAGGGTCACCCGAGGAGGGGGTGAGGTGCTGCATCGACACGTCGTGCGAGGCGGCCAGTCGGGGACCCGGACCGGTCGGCCGGTCGCGCAGCCCGGAGGCGGAGAGCGGGTGACGAGGATCGAACTCGCACTGTCAGCTCGGGAAGCTGATCCGTCCGGGGGTCATGGTGCTGGCCAGCAGCGCGCTCGGCGGCTGAACGCATGCTCCATGACCTCGACGTGACCTCATGGCTCCGGTCGCCACCTCGGATGAGGGCCGGCCGTTCGAGGTCGACGGTCGCGATCAGTGCCACAGGGACGAGGTCCGCCATCCCTGGTAAGCCCATCTCCGCCAGGGGCCGCCCGGTAGCCGGCAGCGCTGTCGTCAGCAGGGCCACGAGTAGCCTGATCACACACGTCGAGGTGCGAGCGCGGGCAGCCGATGAGTCCTGCCTGGGCGGACGCCCTGCGCAGAAACCGCAGGACGTGGTCCGGGCTGTCGGCCGGCGTTGGTGATCACGGGTCGTCGACGGTCGTTCGTTTGTCCTGCGCTCGGCGCGCCGGCCCCGCCTTCCGGGGCGGGGGCACGACCGAGTCTCCACCGACCCCGGGGCGGCTCGACGCCACAAGGGGCGGTTCTTCCGCCGCCGACGGACCCACGGGCGTCGGGTCCCCCACGTCCGCGACGCCCTCCTCGGGCAGCAGGCCCTTCTGGTCCAGGACGTAGAGCAGGACGAAACCGGGGACGACGAGCACGACGGCGACCCCGAACGCGACGAGCACTGCGGTGAGTGTGCCGGTGGGCGCGGCGGCAGCCGCGAAGGTGAGGCTCTCGGGGAGCACGTAGGGCCACTGCGCCACACCCCACGCACCCATGACGCTCGCCACCGCGAAGACGGCGAGCAAGCGCGCACCCCGGGTCGCATCGCGCAGCAGCAGCCCGAGTGCACCCACGCCCGAGAGCACGCTCAGGATGATTAGCGGGAGGGCGTCCGAGGTGAGCCCGTCGAACAAGTACCGGGCGTCGGAGCGCAGCACGGGCACACCGACGAGACCGACTGCCGCGACCGCGACCGCGGCTCCGATGGCCCGGCGCCGGAAGTAGCGCGCCATCTCTGCGTCACCGAGCCGGCGGGCGTCCCACACGAGGTAGACGGCCGCCAGGTACGCCACCGCGGCGACGGCGAGCGTCCCGCCGAGCGCGGAGGTGGGGTTGACCCAGCTGTCCACCGGGTCGCCCGCCTTGCCGCCCGCGGGTACGCGGCCGGACGCGATGCCAC
Organism: Geodermatophilus sp.; assembly: GCA_035474935.1. Lineage (GTDB taxonomy): Bacteria > Actinomycetota > Actinomycetes > Mycobacteriales > Geodermatophilaceae > Geodermatophilus. Next base: position 6,550 of record DATIMX010000023.1, read on the forward strand.
CGGCGACCGCTCCGAGGAAGTAGGGCACCAGGAGCGACGACAGGGCGAACGCGCGGCCCAGCACACGCCTGTCCCGGGTGGCGTCGACGGTCTTGCGGAAGGCGAAGCTGGCACCGCGGAGCACGACCCCCAGGGCGGCGAGGGTGAGGGGGACGAACAGCGTCAGCATGATCGAGGCGTAGGCCTCGGGAAATGACGTCCAGAGGACGACGAAGACGAAGATGAGCCAGACGTGGTTGGCCTCCCACACCGGCCCGATCGACCTCTCGATCGCCCGGCGCGGCCGTTGGCCGGCCTCGCCCTCGCCGGCGGTGAGCTCCCAGAACCCGGCCCCGAAGTCAGCGCCGCCGAACAGCGCATAGGCCAGCACGGCCGCGAGCAGGACGGCGGCGACCGTGGTGCTCATGGAACGGGCTCCTCGTCGCGGACGACGTCCGGGGTCGGCACGTGGTCGGCGCCGTACGGGGTGTCGCTGTCGGTGAAGCCGCCGGACTGGCGGAACCGCCGGCTCATGCGGCGCAGCACGAGGATCGTCGTCGCGGCCACGGCGAGGTAGAGCAGGACCACGGCGATGAAGGTGATCCAGACACCGGTGTTGCCCGTCGCGGCGTCCTCGACCTTCATGTACTCGTAGACGATCCACGGCTGGCGGCCGACCTCGGTGACGATCCAGCCGGCCTCCATGCACACCACGCCCAGGACGCCGGCGCAGGCCGCTGCGCGCAGGAACCACCGGGACGCGGGCATCCGCCGGCGGAACACCCAGCTGGCGGCGTACCAGACGGAGAGGAGGAACAGGAGCGTGCCGATGCCGACCATCACGTCCCAGCCCAGGTGGACGATGTTGACCTCCCGGACGGTCGGGGCGTCGGCCGCGGGGACGCTGTCGAGCCCCTGCACGACCGTCGCCCTGCCGGTGCTGGGGTCCGACAGCCACGATGCGAGCCCGGGGATCGGGATGCCGCCGCTGACGGTCCCGTCCTCGTTGAGGTGCCCCAGCAGCGTCTCCGGGACGTCGCTGGTCGTCTTCGGGACCAGCTCGATCGCGGCGAACTTCACGGGCTGGTTCTGGTAGACCCAGCGCGCCAGCGAGTCACCGATCCCCATCTGGACCGGGGTGGCGATCGCGGCCACCGTGAAGGCGATGGTGAAGGCGAGCCGGTGGTAGCGGTCGGTGCGCCCGCGCAGCATGCCTGCGGCATAGACCGAGGCCACCAGGAAGCCGCCCACGAGGTAGGCGGCGACGAGCATGTGCGCCGCCTGCAGCGGCATGGAGTCGTTGAAGATCACGTCGATCGGGTCCACCGCGGTGACGTTGCCGGCCGCGTCGAGGGTGAAGCCCGACGGCGAGTTCATCCACGCGTTGGCCGCGACCACTGACAAGCTGCCGAAGATCCCGGCGAGCACGATCGGGACGCCGGTCCAGAAGTGCACCCAGGGCCTCAGCCGGCGCCAACCGAAGATGTAGATCGAGATGAAGACGGCCTCGGTGAAGAAGAAGATCCCCTCGAAGGCGAAGGGCACCCCGAACGCCTCGCCCCACTGACCCATGAACCGGGGCCAGAGCAGGCCGAACTCGAAGCTGAGGACCGTTCCGGTGACCGCTCCGACCGCGAAGGTCACCGCCATGTACTTCGACCAGCGCTGCGCGATCACCAGGGCGTCGCGGTCGCCGTGCCGAACCGCCCGGTAGTTCGCCACCAGGGTCATGAACGCCCACGAGACGCCCAACGGCACCAGGATGATGTGGAACATCAGGGTGAAGGCCATCTGGGC
>DATIMX010000024.1:0-2974 GCA_035474935.1 Geodermatophilus sp.
TCGATGGTCGACGACGTCATCAGCGCCTACGTCGACGGTGCCACCGAGATGGGCTACGCCGAGGACTGGGACCTCGAGCAGCTGTGGACCGGCCTCAAGGCCCTCTACCCGGTGGGCCTGGACCGCGACGAGCTGATCGACCGCGTCGCCGACGGCGACCAGGCCGGGCTCTCCGCCGACGTCCTCAAGCGCGAGCTGCTCGACGACGTGCACCGGGCCTACGAGGAGCGCGAGTCCTCGCTCGGCGCGGAGGTCATGCGCGAGCTCGAGCGGCGGGTGCTGCTCAGCGTGCTCGACCGCAAGTGGCGCGAGCACCTCTACGAGATGGACTACCTGCGGGCCGGCATCCACCTGCGCGCGATGGCCAACCGCGACCCGGTCGTGGAGTACCAGCGCGAGGGCTACGACATGTTCATGTCGATGCTCGACGGCATCAAGGAGGAGTCGGTCGGCTTCCTGTTCAACCTGGAGGTCAAGACCAAGGAGCAGCAGGACGCCGAGGCCCGGGCCAAGCAGGCCGAGGCCGAGGCCAAGGCGCTGGCGGCGGCCCAGGAGGGGACGGCGCGGGTGCTGGCCCGGCAGGCGGCCGCTGCCCGGGCGGCGCAGGCCGCGGCGGCCCCTGCTCCGCCGGCCGCTGCCGCCCCGTCGGCTCCGCCGGTCGCTCCCGCTCCGTCGGCCCCGGCCGCTCCGGCTCCGAGTGCGCCGGCTGCCGCCCGGCCGGCTCCCGCCCCGGTCGAGGAGAACGGGACCGCGCCGGCCCCGGCTCCGGCGGCCGCCCAGGCCCCGGCGCCTGCCGCCGGAGCCCCCGCTCCTGCCCCGGCCGCACGCCGGAGCTCCTCCGCGCGGCGGGGGCGGCACGCCGCGCCCGAGCCCGCCTCGGAGGCACCCGAGGTCGACGCGTCGGTGTCCTCGGGCACCGGGCCGGAGCTGTCGGTCAAGGGCCTCGACGACCCCCACCGCAGCGACCACCTCAGCTACTCCGCACCTGGCCTGGACGCCTCGCCCAAGGAGAGCGGCCGGACCAAGGCGGCCAAGACCGCGACCGTGACCGGCACCAAGGAGCCGGCACGCAACGCACCGTGCCCCTGCGGCTCGGGCAAGAAGTACAAGGTCTGCCACGGAGCGCCCTCGCACGCCTGACAGAGGACCCCCTGCTCCCACCGTGGCCCCGTCCTCCCCACCCCTCGCCCGCTCGGGACGGGACCCGGGACGGGGCCACGGCGGGGCCCTGCAGGGGGCCGCCGCTCAGCCGATCTGCAGGGCGGTGCACCGCCACCGGCCGTCGATGCCCTCCAGTCGCGCGGCGACGGCGTGCGCCCGGCCCGACCGGCGGGCCACCGCGCTGACCTCGGCGACCCCGTCGACCGGCTCGCAGACGCGGACCGGGCCGAGCAGCACCGGAGCGGTGCCGCCGGCGCACCACCGGGGTCGGCGGCCGCTGGCAAGCGCTGCGTAGACGCCGAGGGCGGTGAGCGGCTGCACCTGGCTCAGGGGACGGTGCCCGGCCAGCCCCTCGAGGGTGAGCAGCAGCAGTCGGCGTCCGGCGACGCGCGGGTCGGGGAGGTCTGCCCGGGCCGACCAGGTCGGCTCGAAGCCCGGCACGAACCCCGCGGGGGGCTCCTCCGGACGCGGTCGTGGGCCCGGCCGGTGCGGTGCCCGCGGAACGGCGACACCCGGGAGCACCAACCGCAGCACCGGCTGCGGGTCCAGCGGCGGCTGCGGCGTCGGGACGACGGTGAGCCGCAGCGGAGCCGCTTGCAGCGGCTGCGGGCCGACCTCGGGCGTGGTGTCGGTCGCCGTGTCGGTGGCGGCGGGGCGGACGGGGGCGGCGGGCACGGTCATCAGGGGCTCCGGGGTCCGGGGTGGGCGAGGGCGGCCGGCGTCAGGACGCCGGAGGCGGGCGCAGCACCTGGCCCGGGAGCAGGAGGTCGGGGTCGGGGCCGATCACGGCGGCATTGGCGTGCCACCAGGCGTCGACGGCCGTGGCCACCTCGTCGTCCGTCGGGCTGCCGCCGGTCCGCCGGGCGAGATCGGCGGCGGCGATGTCCCACAGGCACTCGCCGCGCAGGACGACGTGCTCGTCCCGGACCGGTGCCGGCCAGTCGGGCACCGCGGCGGGGACGCTCGGTGCCGGCGGAGCGGGCGTCGGCGCGGACGTCTCCGGCCAGTCGGCGACGGGACCGTGTGCCGGAGCGGCGGGGCCCTGGGCGGAGGCGACGGCGACGGCCCGGGGGAGTGCGCCCGACGCCGGGGTGCAGCCAGCCACCAGTGGGGCGCTGGTGACCAGCCCGACGCCCAGGGCGAGGGCCGCTGCCCGCCGGGCGCCGGCGGGCAGCAGGTACCGGGCGAGCGCCCGCGCGATCGTGCCGGCGACCCCCGGCAGCGCGGAGAGCGCGGTGAGCGTCAGGCCGAGAGCGCCCCACAGCCAGACGGCCCAGGCGAGCGCCGCGACGCCGGCGAGCAGGACGGTCTCGGCGCCGGCCGTGTCGACGACGCGCTGCAGGTCCAGGCCGGCGTCCGCCACCGCCCCGAGGTCGGGGGTGACCGCACGGAGGCCGGCGGCGGCAGCGGCCATCGCCGTCGCCGTTCCGCACAGACGCCGGATCGACATGTCTCCTCCTCGACTGGTCCACGATCGCCGCGTGACTAAAGCAAGCAAAGGCAAGCAAACGCAAGAACAAGCCCCCAGTAGTGTGGAAACCGAGGAGGTGGCCGATGCGGTGGCAACGACTCTTCGCCGACCTGCAGGCGGAGTTCGACGAGGCGGAGGCCGCGGCCGAGCGGGCCGAGGACGCCTCACGTCGGCGGGTCGAGGCGGGCGCCGTCCGGCTGTCCGACCGGCTGGCCGGCGCCCTCGACCGGCCGCTGACCCTGCGGTGTTCCGGCGCCGGCGACGTGACCGGTGTCCTCGTCGAGGTGGGCGCCGACTGGCTGCTGCTGACCGACGACAGCCGGCGGGAGGTGCTCGTGGCGC
>DATIMX010000025.1:0-4478 GCA_035474935.1 Geodermatophilus sp.
CACAACCCGTTCTCCGTCTCGCTGCCGACCTCCTCGCTCCTCCCGCCGGAGGACGACGTCACCAGCCTGCTGCCCGGCCCCAACTCGGTCTCGGCCCACACCGCCGAGCGCCTGTCCGCCGTGCCCGCCGTCCCCGGGGCCCTGATCGTCCTGGGCCTCCTCCGGCGCGACGACAGCTGGCCGACCCCCGTCAGCAGCCTCGCCGCCGCCACCTCGGTCGTGGCGCGCTCGCTGCGCGGCGACGACTGGCTCGGCCGCTCGGGCCCCAGCGAGTTCGCCGTCCTGATGTCCGGCACCGCCCAGGACGCCGAGGTCGCCGCCACCCGCCTGGCCGCCACCATCACCGAGCTGGGCATCCCCGGCCTGAGCGCCTGCGCCGGCGTCGTCGCGCTCGAGGAGGGCACCACCGCCGCCGAGACGCTGCGCCGCGCCACCCTGTCCCTGCACACCGCCCGCTCGCAGGGCGCCGGCTCCGTCATCCGCTACCGCGGCACCCGCTGAGCCGACGGGCGTCCCCAACGACGCGGACGCCCGTCTCAGCCCCTCCCCCGGCGCCGCCGGGCCAACTCCGCTCCCAGCCGGGCGGACTCCGCGTCGTCCCCCCGCGCCCGCGCTCGCCGTCGCGCCCGCCGCAACCGCGCCCGCCGCGACAGCAGCAGCCACGACACCGCCGCCAGCAGCGCCAGCCCGGTCAGCCAGCCGGCCGGCTCCGGGTTGCCACCGAGCCCGGCCGCCTCCCACACCGTGTACCCGACCGCGTAGCCGAGGACGACGACCAGCAGCACCGGCACCGCGAAGACGAAGACCCCCACGCCCCCTCCTTCACCGTCGCCGCCCCCGCCGGACGCACCCGCTCAGCCTCCGCCGAGCCGCGGCTCCTCGCCGGGTGGCCACGTCCACGTGAAGCCCACCGTGACGCCCTCGATCTCGTCCATGAACCGGTGCGCCGAGCACTCGTCGTCCAACGACACCCGCTCGGCCGCCCGCAGCCCGGCGTCGGGGCCGTAGCCGTCCCACAGGGCCCAGTGCAGCTCGGCCGGGAGCCGCCCGGGCGTGAACGCCACCCGCATCTCCAGCCGCTCCACCGGCTGCCGCGCCGCCCGCCGCAGCTGCGGCGGCGGCACCGACTGCCAGTCGAAGACCGTCTCGTACTCCAGCGACGCGGTCTCCCCCAGGCCCAGCGGCCGCGGGAAGCACAGCTCCACCGCCGTGAACCCCTCCACGTCGAGCCGCGGCTCGCGCGCCGTCGCGCCGCGCAGCACCCGCACCGACGCGTCGCGCCGGTCGCAGCGGAAGGTGTACGAGGCCAGCCCGGGCTGCAGGGCGCGGACCACCTGCACCGTGCGGTGCCGGACCGGCAGGCCGTGCGGGCCGACGACGTGCAACTCGTGCATCGACACCGTGCGGTGCGGCGGTCCTTCCTGGCTCACGCGCGTCGCCCCCGTCGGCCGGGCGGGACCGACCTGCGGCGCCCCGCTGTCGATGGGAACGTACCCGCGGGTGGGAGGGGGTGCCCGGTGCCACAGGGCGACGACGAGACCACGCTCCGCGTTGCCGTCGTCGCCGCCGCCCCGCCGGACCGCGCCACGCTGACCGCCGCGCTCGAGGGCACACCCGGCCTCGAGGTGGTGGCGTGGGCCGACTCCGCCGGGGCGCTGGTCGTCCTCGGGACCCGCGCCGACGTCTGCCTCTGCGACCGCTCCCCGGCCGCCGGGCCGGCCGCACTGCTCGCCGACCGCGGCTGCCAGGTCGTCGTCCTGGAGCCCGGCGCCGACCCCGTCGACACGCTGCGGCGAGCGCGCGCCGGCCACCGGCCAGGGCCGACGTCGGTCCGACCGCACCTGGCACGCCGGCAGCTCGAGGTGCTGCTGGCCTACGTGTCGACCAACGACGTCCAGTCGGCGGTCGCCCGGTCGCTCGGCATGGACACCGAGACGCTGAAGACGCACCTGCGGCGGATCCGTGCCAAGTACGCCGACGCCGGCCGGCCGGCCCCGACCCGCCGCGACCTGTACGTGCGCGCGATCGAGGACGGCCTGCTGCCCCCGCCGTCGTCCTGCCGCTGACCGGCTCCTGTCCGAGCTGTCGCGTCAGCCTTCGGCAGCCTGTCAGTAGCGTTCTACCGGTGAAGGCCACCATCGACGGCCTCGGCCGTCTCGTCGTCCCCGAGCCCCTACGCGACGCTCTCGGGCTGACGCCGGGCACGGTCGTCGACCTGAGTCGCTACGGGAACGGCCTGCAGCTGGTCCCGGCGGGGCGGACCGCACGCATCGTCGCGCAGGGCGACGGCCTGGTCGCCGAGTCCTCGACCGAGGTGACCGACGAGATGGTCTTCGACCTGCTCGACGCCGGCCGCCGGTGACGGCCCTCGTCCTCGACACCAGCGCCGCCGTCGCGCTCCTGTTGCGCTCGCACACGGCGCACTCCGCGGTCCGCCGGCACGCGTCGGGCCGTGCTCTCGTGCTCACCACCCACGCACGAGCCGAGACGTAGTCCGTCCTGACCCGGCTGCCCGCAGACGCCCGCGTCGCTCCCCACGACGCCGTCCGACTGCTCGAGGCGAACTTCGCCACCCCGCTGACCGTCCCACCGGAGGAGCTCGGCGCCCTCCCCCGGGTCCTGGCTGCCCGCGGGATCGCCGGTGGGGCCGTCTACGACGCGCTGGTCGGCCTCGCCGCCCGGGCAGCCGCCGCGCCGCTCCTCACCCGCGACGCCCGGGCGATGTCCACGTACGCCGCGCTGGACGTCGAGGTCGAACTCGTCGCCGGCTGAGTTCGGCAGCAAGGGGTGAAATGGGTGGGAAAGTCCATCTGCTGGCCGGTGTCGCCTGCGACCGGCGAGGGGGAACGCAACCGGCTTCCCGTCCCGTCGTGTGCGGACCTGGCAAGATCACCGGTCCGAGCGGCGCAGCTGCCACCCACCAGGGCCCCGGCACCCTCGGCCGTAGTCGCATCTACCAGGGCCCCGGCACCCTCGGCCGTAGTCACATCTACCAGGCAAAGGACGCACGATGAGCAGCGCCGCACCGACCGCGGCCGCGGAAGCTGTGTCCGCCACCGTCCGCGCGCGCACCGGCCCGATCCGCAGGATCATCGCCGGGTCGCTGGCGACCGGGGCGGTCAGCGCCGCCATCCTCACCCTGGTGGTCGTCGGCGGAACGCCCGAGCCCGTCATCACCGGGGCGGCGCTGCTTGGTTTCGCCCTCGGCTGGGTGCTGCTGGCAGTGCTGTCGGCCCGGCTGACCGACCAGCCCCAGAGCTGGGCGTGGGTGCCGGCCGCAGGCCTGGCCGCGACGGGCCTCGGGCTCCTGGCCTTCACCCCCGACGACCACGCGATCACCCTCAGCGGCTGGGCTGGCCCCCGCTGCTCCTGGCGCTCGCCGTCTGGACGGGTGTCCGCCTCCGCCGCTCGCTGGCCGCCGGCGAGGGTCGCTGGCTGCTCTACCCCGTGGTCGCGGTCATGGCCGCGGCAGCTGTCGGCGGAATGGTCGAGACCGTCGGCCTGGCCGCCGACCAGCGCCACCACGCCATGCCGGGGCGCTCCTACGACGTCGGCGGCCACCGGCTGCACCTGACCTGCACCGGCTCTGGCAGCCCCACCGTCGTGCTGCAGAGCGGGCTCGGCGAGATGTCGGCGAACTGGGCGCGCATCGTCCCCGCGGTCAGCCCCACCACCCGGGTGTGCGCGTACGACCGCGCCGGGCAGGGCTGGAGCGACGACGCCCCCCAGCTTCAGGACGGCGTCCAGGCCGCCGCCGACCTGCACACGCTGCTGCGCCGGGCCGGCGAGAATGGACCGTATGTGCTGGTCGGGCACTCCATCGGCGGTGACCACGCGATGATCTACGCCGCCCGCTACCCCGAGCAGGTCGCCGGCATGGTGCTGCTCGACGCCACCGATCCCTACCGGTCGCCGGGCACCGGTTCGGCCCACGCCGGCCCGCCCAGCGCGGTCGCGCTGCTGCCCAGCCTGGCCCGCCTCGGCCTCGGGCGGCTGCTGCCCGCCTCCTTCTGGTCCGCGCTCCCAGAGCCGCCCGCGGGACAGGTCCAGGCGTTCGCGGCCAGCCCCCGCGGCTGGCGCAACATCCGCGACGAGACCGCCACCATGCCAGCACTGCTCGACCAGGCCCGGGCGCTGACCACCCTCGGTAGCACCCCACTGGTCGTCCTCACCGCCGCAGGCCACGACCGTGATCCGACCTGGTTGGCCGCTCAGGACCGGATGGCCGCGCTGTCGAGCAACAACAGCCACCGCGTCGCGGACGCCACCCACGCCGGGCTGCTCGACCAGGAGCAAGGCGCCGAGCAGTCGGCGCGCGCGATCGACGACGTCATCCGCGCCACGCGCACCGGCTCGCCGTTGGCCGCGGCCTGACCGCGCCTGAACCGGCTCACACGGCACGTGCCAGGTGCCCAGCCGGAGCACAGCAGCCGGTGACCGACGACTTGCCCGGTGCCGGCTCAGGTCAGCCGGCCTCG
>DATIMX010000026.1:0-1806 GCA_035474935.1 Geodermatophilus sp.
AGCGCGCGGCGGATGCGCTCCTCGGAGCGGCCGTCGCCGTAGACGTCGGCGGTGTCGAGCAGGGTGACCCCGGCGTCGAGCGCGGCGTCGAGGACGTCGGCCGCGCTGTCGTCGTCGACGTCCCCCCAGTCACCGCCGAGCTGCCACGTGCCCAGGCCGACGACGCTGACGTCGGCTCCCGTCCGGCCCAGCGGCCGCTGCTCCATGCTCATCGTTCGACTCCGCCCTCGTTCCGCTCCTCGGTCGCTGTCCCCCGCAAGCGGGAGGTGTCCCCAGCACGCAGCGATGCTCGCTCGGGCGTCGTTCTCACGGTGGAGGTCACTCTCCTACGCTCGCACGCACCGTCTCGAACAGCTCGCCCACCGGGACGGGGTGCTGCTCCCCGGTGCGCATGTCCTTCAGCTGGCCGACGCCCTCGGCCAGGTCGCGCTCGCCGATGACGACGACGTGCGAGGCGCCCGACCGGTCCGCGGCCTTCATCGCCCCCTTGAGCCCGCGCCCGCCGTAGACGGTGTCGGCCGAGACGCCGGCCTGGCGCAGCTGCCCGACCAGGCGCACGGCCAGTCGCTTGGCCTCCCCGCCCAGCGGGACGACGAAGGCCTGCACGCCGGTCGCCACGCCGACGTCGAGGCCCTCGGCCTGCACCGCCAGCAGCGTCCGGTCGACGCCGACGGCGTAGCCGATGCCCGAGACGTCGGGGCCGCCGAGGGCCGCCGAGAGCCCGTCGTAGCGCCCGCCCCCGCCGATGGCCGACTGCGCGCCCAGGCCGTGGTGCACGAACTCGAACGTCGTCTTCGTGTAGTAGTCCAGCCCGCGCACCAGCCGCGGCGCTTCGGTCCAGGTCACGCCGAGGTCGGTGAGGTGCTGGCGGACCGCGTCGTAGTGCGCCCTGGTCGAGTCCGAGAGGTGGTCGACCATCAGCGGCGCCTCGTCCAGCTGCGCCTGCACCTCGGGCCGCTTGTCGTCGAGCACCCGCAGCGGGTTGATCTCCGCGCGCCGCCGGGTCTCCTCGTCGAGGTCGAGCTTCGCCAGGTACTCGACGAGCAGCTCGCGGTACTGCGGCCGGCAGGTGGCGTCGCCCAGCGAGGTCAGCAGCAGCTCGAAGTCGGTGAGCCCGAGGTCGCGGAAGCCCTGCACCCCCAGCGCCACCACCTCGGCGTCCAGCGCCGGGTCGTCGACGCCGAGCGCCTCCATGTCGACCTGGGTGAAGTGCCGGTAGCGGCCGGCCTGCGGGCGCTCGTAGCGGAACGCCGAGCCGACCGTCCACAGCTTCACCGGCAGGGCGCCGGTGTGCAGCCGGTGCTCGATGAAGGCCCGCATCAGCCCGGCCGTGAGCTCCGGGCGCAGGGTCAGCGAGCGGCCACCGCGGTCGTCGAAGGTGTACATCTCCTTCGTCACGACGTCGGTGGACTCGCCCACCCCGCGGGAGAAGACGGCGGTCTCCTCGAACACCGGCGTCTCGACGTAGCCGTACCCGGCGCGGCGCAGCGGCGCGGTCAGCGTCTCGCGGACGGCGAGAAACCGCTCGGACTCCGGCGGCAGGACGTCGAAGGTGCCCTTCGGCGCGGTCAGCCCGCTCACCATGCCCCCCGTTCGGCTCCGGACTCGATCCGCTCCTCGGTCGCTGTCCCCCGCAAGCGGGAGGTGCCCCCAGCACGCGGCGATGCTCCCTCGCCCGTCGCTCTCACAGCCCGCGCCCCTGGGGAGCGCTCGCGGCCTGGGCCAGGTAGGGGTTCGTCGCCCGCTCCCGGCCGATCGTGGTGGCCGGGCCGTGCCCGGGCAGCACCACCGTCTCGTCGTCCAGCG